>SKWY01000499.1 GCA_007128675.1 Deltaproteobacteria bacterium
GATCGAAGCGCCTGGACAGAAGGGCCTCCAGAGCCTCTTGCCCCGTCGTCACATGAGTGAAGGAAGGCGCGCTTGACAGGGAGAGCGCCCTGTACTCGGCGAACACCTGCTCGTCTATGTCCCCGTCCTCCTGCAGAATGAATGCCTGGTACTCTGTCGAGACCAAGAGCACCTCCTGCATTCGGTGAGGCATGAGGCTGTGGTAACGGCGGAACCTTGGAGTGGCGAGTCTTACGCTCATTTTCGCCTCTCCGAGGATTGGCTCGAAGCCGGAATGGTGGCGTCATCATCCCTTGGGTCGTCCACGACTAGGATCTCGGCGCCTATTTCGGTTTCGTCGAATCGAATCAGAAGGGGATGCTCGAAGCGTAGATGGCGAACATGGGCAGTCTCATTCACGGAAGGATGAGCTTCGAGCAGACGACGGTCGAGAAAGGGGCCGTTGGGCTTGTAAGCATCCGACGAGTTGGGAGGCAACAGCAGGTAGCAGGCGTTTTCTTGCGACACTTTGTTGGAGAAACCAATTCCCACGGGGAGCCTGGAGACATCCGATGGCCACTTCTCCACGAACACGCGCGCGCCGGATATCTGCTCCCAGTACACCCCTATGCCGCCTCTCTCCAGCTGGCCCCAACGGCCGGGTCCGATCAAGAGGTAGGAACGGCCCTCCAAGACTAGCTGATCATTCATCTTGCCAATCTCCTCGGCCGCACACTCACGATCTTCCTTGGAACTCGAAGCGTCAGTCCGCACCAGGATTACGTCGTGGATCGGCTCCACCGGACTAGGGCCGAACGCACGAGAGGCTCTGCACATGCACTTCACTTCGCCGAGACCCTCCTCGGAGCGCGAGTACCCCCGCCGGCGTTCCCGTGGCCTTATCTGGAGCGGGTAGATTGTGGCGCTAGGCCCGTCGCTCTGCGAGAGTACGAGATCCACGCAGAACTCCATCTCAACCGACTTTCCGACTCCGGCAACGGCTAGATCGAGTAGCGAGCGTAAGGTGGTGGCCAAGGGGAGCCCGTTGGCTTGCTGCAGCAGTTTGTCGAAGGTGACAACCCGCTCACCCGTACCATCCTCCATGGCTGCCATGGCGCGCGCTCCGGGAACGAAGAGGCTTACCGCGAAGGAGAGATGGGGGTCGGTGAGATCATCTAGAGAACGTTCTTCCACTATCGGGACTTGGCTGGCACCTTCGATGGTCAGCTGTCTGTCGAGCACCAGCGCGCGAAAGGAACGCTGCGCTGAATCCCGACGTTCCTCCAGCGGGAGGTACCCCGGCTGATGGTGGGGACGGACCGGGGAGAACCGGACCGCGGGCCGCGACCAGGTCGGCCCTAGCCCGAACACTAGGCGAACCGCTCCCTCACTCGCCCTTTGAGGGGGCAGAGCATAGAAGTTTCGTGACTCGGCGAGGCCCGAGCAGAACGGATAGAAGAGATTGCCGTGAGCACGTCCCATTACCCTCTGGACCATCACTGCCATCTTCTCTTCTTCTATCCTGCGCCCCACCTCCTTCATCTGCCGTCGTGACCGCTCAAAGAAGGTCGAGGCGTATAGAAGCTTGACCGCTTGGGATAGCTCGTGGAGCCGCCGGTTCACATCGTGGGCCTGATTGGACAAGAGCACGCCCGCGTAGACGCCGACGAACGGCCGCAGCATATCGTCCTCGAGCAGACTAGAGGAGCGGACGGCTAATGGATATTGGACGTTCTTTGCGATTGTGAACAACGCATCGCTAGTGTGGCTGGGAAGCTTGGCGGCGAGAAACTTGCTGGCAATCGTTTCGTCGGAGTCGGATCTCGCCGCCAGCGCAAAGAGATCATTGGCCGCCAAGAACTCATCGAAGGCGTTTGTGGCTAGAACGAAGCTCTCTGGTACGCGAACCGCTAGGCGACTAGAGCCAAGGAGGGTCTGTTGGGCCGATATCTGCTTGTCCAAAAAAGCAATGCCTCTTGCCTTCCCTCCAAGTGAGCCGAGGCCGACACGGTGGACCGCGCTCACAGACTCGAAGGAATGGGGAGAAAAGTCACTTACGACTCCGCTTTGCCTTGCTCTGGCATGTCTCTTGAATTCCAAAACAGTCGCGGTCCGTAGATCTTCGATGGAGTCAAAATCCTCGAGCCGGTGCGGTCTAATTCTCGATGCCAGAGTGAACTCGCTGCGCGCCTTGAGCCAGGTGGAAAAATGGTTTCGGCTCGTGTGATAGGCGAGCGATTCGGAGGGCAGATCGGCAATGCGCGTTGCGAGCTCGGTCATATTCCAAGCCCGTTGGATCTCCCGTCCATCGGGAGACCTGAAAACAAACGGGCCAAAGCCGATGTGATCGCTCAAGAAGGCACGAATCTTCTGCAAGAGGAGAGTCGAATGCTTGTTCACGAAGAGCACATTGAGCTCTCTAGCCTCTTCAAAACAGCTCGCTTCGGCGGATTGCAACAGGACCGGTAGGTCCGGGCTCTTGCGGCGCGCGCGTTCGACCAAGGCCAGGCCCGCTCGGGGATCTTCCTGGCCGCCCCTGGGGAACCCGACGTCGCTGATTAGAGCCAATAGGTGGCTTTGGTAGCGATCGAATAGGTGGCATGCCTGCTCGAAGTCTTGGGCGAGGAGAATCTTGGGGCGGGTTCGCATCCGAAGAAGCTTCTGCAATCGATTGCGGCCTTCAGCGAAAAGGGACTGGGACTGCGTCATCAGCTCGGGATAAAGAGCCGTCAGGTAGCTGGAGTAGAATCGGATAGAGTCTTCCACCAGCAGAATGACCCCGACGTCGGCCACCCCAATGTCCTGGTCCACGTTGCGAGCATCCTCCACGTATTTGGACAGAGCCAGGAGGATCTTGGCGTCTCCACTCCAGGCGAAGATTCCGTCCAGGGCAACATCTCGCCGAAGCTCTCCTAGACGGGCGTGTTCCGCGACATCGAAGGTCAGCAGGACCACCGCGGCGCCAGGATACCTATCCCCAACCAATCGCGCAAACTCCGAAACGGTCATTCCCGGCACACGGCTTACGATGAGAACCAGATCGAAGCGCCTGGTATCCAGAGCCTCTACGGCAGCGGCTCCCGAGCCCACATGCCAGAAGCGAGGCGCGCTGGAAAGCTGTAGCTCCCGGTACTCGAGATAGACCTTCTCCGTAAGGTGTCCGTCCTCCTGCAGGGTGTAGGCATCGTAGAGGGTGGAGACCAGCAGCACGTCGCGTATGCGATGCTGCATCAGATCATTGAGGCGTCGGTTGCTGTTCATCCGGTATGCTACTTATTGCGGCCGTTGGGGTTCGGAGTCAGAAGTTACTTATAACCCCGAGTCGGGAGAGCTGTCAGCGCAACACCGGCCAGCTCCGAGACGATTCTCCAGAAAGTCCTGGCCAAGCTAGGAAGGGGGGCTAAGGTCGGCTTGCTTCTTGTCTCTTGTTAGGACAAGATTCTTTGCATTTCAGGCTATCGGTGGGGCTATCGTGCATGCGACGAGCGCGGCACGGGTGCCCCGCATTTTGTGCCACCATTAGGGCACCGTGAGGAGACCGATGACGCAATCGAGTTCCAGCGCCAAGACCAAAGGAGCCAAGCCCAACGAGGCCATGCACCCATACGCCGCTCGAGTTCTCGAGGAGATTCGTTCCAGATATCATTGGGAGCGAGAGTTCGGAGCCGCAGTCGAAGAGGTAATGCACTCCCTGGGCCCCGTGCTCGACGACAGCCCGGTCTACGAGGCCGAGCGCATCCTGGAAAGACTCACCGAGCCCGAGCGAATCATCTGCTTCCAGGTGCCCTGGGTAGACGACCAAGGCCGCGTTCAGATCAACCGCGCGTGGCGCGTACAGTGGTCGAGCGTCCTTGGCCCTTATAAGGGTGGTACTCGCTTCCACTCTTCCGTCACCTTGGACGGCATCAAGTTTCTCGCATTCGAGCAGACCTTCAAGAACAGCCTGACCAGCCTGCCTCTCGGCAGCGGCAAGGGCGGTTCGGACTTCCATCCAGCCGGTCGCTCCCCTCGCGAGGTCATGCGTTTCTGCCAGGCCTTCATGAATGAACTCTACAGGCATATTGGCCCCAACACCGACGTCCCGGCTGGTGATATTGGCGTCGGCGCCCGTGAGATCGGCTACATGTTCGGCCATTACAAGCGGATCAGCAACGAGTTCACCGGTGTGTTCACCGGCAAGTCCCACGACTGGGGAGGCTCGCTGCTTCGTCCCGAGGCCACCGGATTTGGCGTGGCCTACTTTGCCAATGAGATGCTACGCGCTCGAAACGACAGTCTCGAGGGCAAGACGCTCTCCATCTCCGGCTTTGGAAACGTGGCTTGGGGAATGGTGAAGAAGTCAACCGAGCTTGGCGCCAAGGTCGTCACCGTCTCCGGTCCAGACGGCTTCGTGCACGACGCGGACGGCATCAAGGGCGAGAAGATCGAGTACCTGTTGAGCATGCGCGCCAGCGGCCGGGACAGAGTCGAGGACTACGCCGAGAAGTTTGGCGTGCCCTTCTACGCGGGCAAGCGACCCTGGTCGGTGCCGGTCGACATGGCGTTCCCCTGCGCCATCCAGAACGAGCTTGGCCTGGACGATGCGAAGCAGCTCATCGAGAACGGCTGCAAGGCCGTTGTAGAAGGCGCGAACATGCCGACGGCGCCAGAGGCCGTGCCGGTTTTGCAGGAAGCGGGAGTCCTCTACGCCCCCGGCAAGGCGGCCAACGCCGGAGGGGTGGCCTGCTCCTGCCTGGAGATGTCACAGAACAGCGGGCACGAGTACTGGACCTCCGAGGAGGTAGACCAGAAGCTCAAGCGGATCATGACGAACATCCACAATCAGGTGCACGAGACCGCCGAACGTTTCGATACCGGCGACAATTACCTGCTCGGCTCCAACATCGCGGGCTTCTTGAAGGTGGCTCGTGGGATGATCGATCAAGGAGTCTGATCCGCCCAGTCTGATGAAGACACCGCCAACCTTGGTCTGGCGGTGTCTTTGGCAACGAGGCGTTCAAGAGGGCCGCAAGGCTCGTGCTCAATGACGGATCCGCTGGGGTACCCACCGTACGGGCACTTTCGCGCGCCGCGGGAGGTAGCGGGGCGATGGCTCGAAGGAGTAGCATGACGTCTCGCCGGCCGAGTTTGCTATAATGATCCCGAGTGGAATCTGAAGCCTGGCTCGCCGACTTTCTGCAGCTTCGAGAAAGGATCCTGTGAGCATGAGACATGCCGGCCTACATAGCCAATCCTATCGAAAGGCCTTTTCTCGGTGGCTTTGGCTCCTGCCCGCTTTCATCGTTTCGGGCTGTCTGTTCAGCATAGAGCCGACATACGAAGGCTTTCCATGCAACCCAGACAACACCTGCGGGCATGATCTCGTGTGCATAGATGGCATTTGCGTACTGGATCCATGTCCAGATGTGGTCTGCGGAGAAGACGAGGTCTGTGTCCATGGAACCTGCCACACTCGCGACTGCTTCGACCGCGAGTGTCCCGACGGTTTCGTCTGTATGGACGGTGACTGTGTCTCCCTGGATTGCGCCCATGTTTCCTGTGAGCCGGGTTACGCCTGTGCGAATGGAAGCTGCTATCCAACGGCATGCGCGGACATCGACTGCGGGGCGGGAGTATGTATCGATGGTGAGTGTGTGGATGTGTCGTGCATGGACATCAGCTGTCCCGATGGCGAGATTTGTAGGGATGGCATCTGTGTTGCGCCTACTACTTGCGATCCCGGCTTCGGAGAGCATTGGAGCCATCCCGGAGAATGCCACGAAGAGCTTTGGGTGCCTTGTGATGCCACTTCAGTAGAGCCGCCGCCCAACGCCAGCATCGACGATGAAGAGCTAGTCCCAATCACTTGGAGCGACGATGAGGGTTGGAGCGAGCCGGTCGCGTGTAGCTGGTCTTGCGACCCGGGATATATAGAGGACGCTTCGGACCCTGACCTGTGCCGTGAAGTAGACGAAGATGAGGTTTTTCGCGTCTTGACGGTCAGCGCCGAGGAGGGGGGCTCCACCAGCCCCGCTGCGGGAATGCACTCATTCGAGCACGGCGAAACAGTCACGGTCACTGCCACTCCAGGTACGGGTTACGATTTCCACGGTTGGTCGGGTGACTGCTCGGGAACGGGGACCTGTCAGCTAGTGATGACCTCCGACAAGACGGCGCACGCCAGCTTCGATGTCATAACCCATGACCTCTCCATATCCTCGACCACGGGAGGCGTTACGAGTCCCGCGGAGGGCACGCATACCTATCAGTACGGCGACTCGATAATAGTAACCGCCTCTCCGGATGCAGGTTACGAGCTTACCGGCTGGTCGGGTGACTGCTCCGGGACCGGTTCTTGTCAGGTTTCCATGACCTCCGATCGAAGCGTGCATGCGACCTTTGCCGAAAGAAGCTACAACCTGACCATTTCATCCGGATCAGGAGGATATACGTCTCCAGCAGAAGGAACATACCAATATCAATACGGAGACTCGATAACCATCTCCGCCATACCCAACTCGGGTTATCGGTTTTCCGGTTGGTCGGGCGATTGCTCCGGAACGGGCAACTGCAATCTGTCCATGACATCCGACAGGAGCGTCCATGCAAGCTTCAGCATGATAACGTATACCCTTACAATCACCGTGGATGACGGTGGCACCACCAATCCCTCCGAAGGGGTGTATCACTATAGTCCAGGCGAGTCGGTAACTATTACCGCCTCGTCTTCCTCGTCTAGTTACGATTTCGAGGGGTGGACCGGTGACTGCTCGGGAACAGGCTCCTGTAACGTTTCGATGACTCGGGATAGAAGCGTACATGCAATCTTCTGCGCATGGTTTCAGTTGGACCGCCCCGAATGCCCTTGAGGTCCCGAAGGTCCTTCGGCTTGGCCTGTCCTTGCTCCATGCGTGATTTGTCGTACGCTGAGCATCCTCGGTCCTCCGGCTCATGTCACAATCACTGGAGAGCCTCATTCCCGAAGGGCTTGGGTTATCGACTCACCGCGAGTAGCCGTTCATGGTCTTGAGGGGGCCGGGCACCGATCCAGGCTTCTGGCTGCCTTCTTCACTTCGTTCAGACTCGTAAGAAGAGCCACGACACCTGCACCCTTCTCCATGGCATCTACAAACGCTGTCCGTACGACTTCATCGATGAACAAAGGATGGCCCTGGTCGCTGTTGCGACCAAGTCAGATGCTTTCAAGACATTCAACCAGAATGGCTCCATCCGGGGAGATGCCAGATCCTCAACGCATCCCAGTCACGCTTCTCTCAAGCACCCACTTCAGCCAAGACCTTCTTGACATAACGTTCGACCTGGATTGTGCGTTTGGCGCAATCCTTGATGTAGAAGAACTGCTGATCATAGAGATCTGTAGCGACCAAGCGAAGCTTTTCGACATTCTCCGGGCTGGTTTCACGCAGGCAGGCACGCTTCCAATGCTCGAGTTCTTCTTTGGTGGCGCGCTGAGGTGCTACCAGGTCATCCATTCTGCGATTGACGTCTATTTCGAATTGAGTGACATGGCCACTCACCGTAAGGAGAACACCACAATGGATGCAGGGCATCTCCCCTCTAAATCCGATCTCTGGCTCGGTTACGCTCCCGCAGTTGACACACGTAACACCAGCCTTCTGACTCCGATCCCACTCCAACCTTGCCTTGGATTGAACCGCATTAAGCATGCTCGCCTGCAATCCAGATAGCTGCGTCAAGAGACGATCTAACTCAACCGAATCGAGGTGTTGGAGATTCAGACCAAAAGCCCGGATGTGGTCCCAGTGACGGTCGAGGCGGTCACCCGCATCATCACAGGCATGAAAAAACTCTTCCGTAATCTTCTGTCCAGCCTGCAATACCATCTGCAGTCCTTCCCTTTCAGCCTCAACCGCGGCCTCAAAGCTCTGCCTTATGGCCAACAGGATATTTCGAGCACACTGAAGTGACTCCTTTGCGTCATCTGGCCAATTAATGTTGATGCTGTCGCCAAGGCCGACCAAGGCCAATGCTCCCGAGGCTGAAGCTTGTGGCGCTTGATGGCCGATAGAATCACCGCAGTAATCGCAGGCCTCTGCCTCACTCCTTGTCACTGGGCCTCCACACCGAGCACAAAAATACGCACGGCTGACCTTGCGTTGCTCCGAAGCACGCTGTGCCCGCTCCTGAGGAGTGAGTATGCCTCCTCGACCCTCGGCCTCGGCAAGCCACTGTGCATTGGGCAACAGGTCTTCTTCCACCTCTCTCGCCAGACTCTCTACTCGTCTGGCGCGTTCGCGGATCAGCGCCTTCGCATGGTCATCAGGGATGGCCTTCGCGAGTCTTCGGATCTCCACCGCTCGATCCACCCAGCCACGTCGCCAAGCTTTTACGTCAGCAGGAGTAACGAACTCTCCTGATTTCATTCTGGTGCGAAATGCGTCAGCTGAAAGGCGGAGCTGTGCACTTAGTGTCTCCTCAATCTCTTTGGCTTTGTCTAGGCTCACAGTAAAAACCTATTGTTTTTCACCTAAATAACACTATGGCAAGGGCTATGACAATTACCACTACTATCGAAATCCACATGCTAGACGGCCTCATACTAGAAAGTGGTTTTTTTTTGTCATATGCAGAGACCGTCATGCCGGAATCAGTCATTCCTATTTCTATTTTATCGGCCTTTACTCTGACCGCTCCGAATAGTTCATCGAGTCTTTCGGCTACCCATTCCTCACGATCGCCTCCCGGCTGTAGAATCTCGAAGCGAGCAGCGAGCAGAACTTTGACTTGCTCTAATTCTTCTTCTTCGTAAAGATCATCCGCAACCTCGGAGAGGTGATCGTCTAGGAACTCCTCGTCGTCGGCTTCCTCGGGATAGGTATCGCGGACCAACTGAGCAATTTCCTCGGGCCCAGAACTCTTGGACATCTCCCGAAGCTTGATATGAAGAGACTCTTTCTTCTTCTCGTCATGCTCCAGGCGAGCCTGGTTCGCGGTCACCGCCTCACCTATGGTGGCCGCGCAGTTTGCAGCGTGCTGAGGCTGAAACTCCATGAAGAGCCGGCCGTAATGGCTCGAAAGATGCCCGGTTTCGTCAGCCTGAATGGCGGCACTGAACTCCCGGTTGATTTCGTCGAAATGACTCTTGTCCCGTACACCATGCTTGGCAAAGATAGGAGCTAGCGCGGTTTCCGCTGCTGCCTCGTTACCCGTGTGCAAATGATAAGTTGCACATAGCTCCGCGTATGCTTCAAGCGAGACACCCGCGATCTCGATTCCCGAATCCCCTTCCAGCCCGCCGTGCTCTTGTGCGTTTGCTATGTTGAGCAAGGCCATTGCCTTGCGACCCGCCAGCTCGGAATTCTTTGCAATCACGTCCTCCCACGGTTTTAGCCCGCCTCCCATGTAGTAATCGCTGCAAAGAGATTCTCCCGTTTCCCCCTCCTCCCATACCGGTTTCTGACTATATTCCGCCAAGAACTCGACCAGCTGCTCAACGGTAGCCTCGTTCTGCATGAGAAGAACGAATTTGGAGTGAAACTCGATATACTGCTCAAACGTAAGACCGCAAATGACCTGGCTCATGAACTGACTCCTTAGGATGTCTTGACGAATTTCGATACCTAGCAGGCAAACCATCACTATGGAAGCTGAAAGCTCATTTGGCCCGATTCTCCGTTTTGCCGTGCTCACTGCATCCCTCTGCGATTAGAGAAGCGCGCCATGGGCAAGACCGGTCTTGAGTTCTTGCGTTCTTGCCCTGCTCGCTTCATCGCTCTGCGTTTAGAGTGACAAGTCATGCGCTGGGGCTGGCCTCAACCTTGATCGTCGGGTCGATCTTTTGAAGGCTCTGGCAAGCGGTCGATTCAACTGAAACAGTCGGACCTTTGGGCGCAAGAGGGGCTTCACCTGGAAAGTGGCTTGAAGGAGTGTCGAGCGGGAACGCGATGAATCGTCTTCTGGATCGCGGGCGGCGTCTGATACCCGACGATTTGGGCCTTGAGTTCTTGCCTTGCCAGGGAAATGATGTAGGTATACGGACCATGTTCGGGGAAGCGATTGGGGGACGCTCGTTTGCGTCAGGGGATCGGGACTTACTCGATAGGCCAGCTCTCTATGAGAGCCTGGACGGCTCGGGTGAGCCGGCACTTTGGATCGGCGCGCCTGCCGGCTACGGAAAGACCTCTCTTGCCAGGGGCTACGTGGCGGCTCGCGGCTACAACTGCGTTTGGCATCAGATGGACCTGGCCGACATGGATCAGGCGGGATTCTTCGTCTATCTAGGCCAAGCCTTTCAACGCGGTTTCCCTGAATGCGAACCTTTGCCAAGGCCTGGTCCAGAGTCTCTTCTGAATCTTCCATCCTTCGCCCGAAGCTTCTTCGACCAACTGTTCGACCGTCTTCCCTCGCCCTTTGCCGTGGTGCTCGATGATCTTCATCAGATTCCCGAGGACTCGCCGCTCATCAGGCTACTAGCTCTTGCAGTCGATAGACTTCCAGAAGAGGGAAGGTTTCTATTCATTAGCCGAAGAGCGCCTGCGCCGCCCTTTGCCCGGCTTCTGGCGAACTCTGCTCTTCGGTTGATGGATCCCGATAGCCTCAAGCTGAGCCTGGAAGAGGCTCACGGGCTTGCTCGCCTTATGAGGGTCGAGGATCCCAACGCTGTCAATAGGGCCTGCGAGCTCGTCGAGGGCTGGGCGGCGGGCCTGATTCTGCTTCTACGCCATGGCGTATCCCTCAAAGTCGCACCTACATATGGATCGCGAGAAGCCATATTCGACTACTTTTTGAACGAAGTCCTAGCCCAATCGGATGCAGAGCTGGAAAAGTTTCTGACCCGCTCCGCTTTCCTTCCGAGAATGACGCCGGCCGTGGCAGCCAAGATGACGGGAACGAAGCGCGCTGAAGAGCTTCTCGTTCATCTGCACAAGGAGGCCCTATTCACCAACCGTAGCGGGGACGACAAGCCCAGCTACTCCTATCACCACCTCTTTAGAGAGTTTCTTCTGCGCCGCGCCGAGCATACGCTGCCAACGGAAGCGCTGAACCTTCAAAGGATGCGCGCGGCCGAGCTGATGGAAGAAGAAGGGGAACTGGACGAAGCAGCCCGTTCATGGCTCGCCTCGGGCAAACCCGAAGAGGTGGCGAGAATGATCTGCCAGCACAGTCAAAGACTCTTTGGGCTGGGACAATCAGAGACTATAAGGAGCTGGCTCGGTCTTCTGCCGGAAGAGGTGGTCGAACACGATCCCTGGCTATCCTTTTGGGCCGGAAACGTCGAGGTGTTCTCATCGCCAGAGGTTTGCCGGAACCATCTACGCCGTGCCCACGAGATGTTCGAGGACAGAGGAGACTGGGCAGGCGCCTTGTTATCGTGTACAGCGGCCCTCGAGTCCTTCCTTACGAGCTTTGGAGACTTCGCAGAGGCGAAGCCATGGATCGAGCTTTTGGAAAACCTCTTGGCGCAAGCGCCCGAGCCCATTCCACCAGCGCTCGAAGTACGCATCATCAGCTCATTGAAGATCGTCAACTACCTTGATCCGGCACACCCGATTCTGCCCCCTTGGATCGAGCGCGCCTGGACTCTGGCTGCTTCACTGCCCGACCCTATCGACCGCATTACCGTGGCTACGGGAATAGCACAAAGAATTCTTTGGGAAGACCCCACCCCGTTTAGAGGTGTAATCGAAGACGCCAGCCGATCTGTCGACACAAGCAATCTACCTGCCGGCCTAGAAGTCTTTTGGCGTCTATTCGAGTCGAATTACGCCACGTTTCGGGCCGAGTTCGACAGGGCACGACAAGTCTCGGAGAAGGCCATATCGATATGTAGACGGCAAGGAATGGATAACCTCGAAGGCTTCGCTCATAGGTGCATGATTTATCTAGCCCTTGCGATGGGAGATACAAAGCTCGCCGATTCTTCGGTGAAGCTTGCCAAGAGCAAGCTGGGAATGCATTCCGGAACCGACGCCATGCATCAATGGTACCTCGAGTCACAGGTAGCCCTTCTAAGTGGCGACGTTTCCGAGGCCTACTCCTGTATTCGCACCTCCAATGCTCTAGAAGAGACGACGAGCATGCCTTATGGAATCGCGTGTGGGCGGATATCGACGGCGGGCATCTCCGTTGAAGCAGGTCGTTTCGGCCAGGCGGAAAGGCTGCTCGAAGAAGCCGGTGCCATGGCCCGGAAGCTGGGCATGAGCATGCTCGACTCTCATACGGACCTCGTTCGGGCGCACCTTGCGATACGAAAGGGAGCAATAGACGATGCCTCCGAGCCTCTTCGCCGGGCGCTGTCCGCCATGAATAGACGAGGATATCTCGTTTGGGATCTAACGATGAGGCCGCAGCTTGCCGCATTACTTGCTGGTGCGGCTCTCGAGCTTGATATAGAGCGTGACTTCGTCCTCCAGGTGATCCGCGGGCGCAAGCTTCGTCCCTCGGCAACAGCCGGCGAGAGTTGGCCGTGGCCGGTACGCGTCGAAACCCTTGGAGCTTTCCGTGTCCTCGTTGACGACGAGCCCTTGAGGGTGACTGGAAAGGAACAGAAGAAACCTTTGGAGCTTCTCAAGCTACTGATTGCTCATGGCGGGAGGCAAGTTCCGATGGCCCTGTTGTCGGACGAGCTTTGGCCCGATGCAGAGGGCGATGCCGCCGTGAAGAGCTTCAAGACGACCCTCCACCGCCTGCGGCGCCTTCTCCAGCACAAAGACGCGATCCTTCTTGGGGGAGGACGCCTCTCGATCAATCCCGACATCTGCTTCGTCGATGCTCTGGCTTTCAATGGGGAAGCCGACAGGCTCGAAAGAAAGCTGCTAAACGACGCTCCCGATAATAGGGATGCCGCCCTTCAAGCGGCCGAGCGTCTGATTCGCCGCTATCGGGGACAGTTCGTTCGAGATGACTCTTCGCTGCCTTCGCTTACCAAGATGCGAGAGCATCTGCGCCGCCGCTTCCATCGACTAGCCCTCCTTGCGGGATCGTCATACGAGGCTAGTGGCTCATTACAGCTTGCCGCTAGCCTATATGACCGCTGCCTCAGAATCGATCCCGACGCCAAGACGCTCTGGGATCGAGTGCATGGCCACAAAGCCCCAGCACAGAACCCGATACTCGATTCTCGGGGCGCTGGAGATGAGGAATGAAGGCTCTGCGCCGATAGAGGGCCAGCTTGGCTCCTTTGCGGATGGACCGCGCCTACTACCTGCATTGTTGAGTTCGTCCTCCCTGTCAAGCAAGCAACTCTGCCCTGCGTATGTTATCCTTTGACGGACAATGCTTCTTGAAAGATTGCCAATCTTGACCAACCGGAATCACATGCCGTGCTAAATACAGTCAGCAGGTTGCTCTTCATTTTGCTTCTCTTCTCATGTGGTGACGGCCGCCTGGGTTCAAGTGATCCCATCAATGGTGTGGATCCCGACCCCATCGACGAGAACTCCGATCAAGACTTTTTCACCGTCAGTTACCTGACCGATGGGAACGGTCTAATCGTTGGCCAGTCTGTTCAGGTCGTGGAGTACGGCCAGAGCGGTACTCCAGTCACGGCGGAGCCCTTCGATGGGTATCGGTTCACAAGGTGGTCGGACGCCAAAACGGATAATCCAAGGACCGAACATCATGTAACCCAAGACATTGAGGCTACCGCCCACTTCGAGGCAGTTTCCCATACGATCACGGCCACATCGGGTCCAAACGGCTCCATCGAGCCGGAGGGCGATATACTCGTGCCGCACGGTGAGAGCATGACCTTCTCTTTCCTACCTCATGAGGACTACGAGATCTCTAATGTCTTGGTGGATGATATCTCCATGGGCCAGTTGGACTCGTACGAGTTCGCTTCAGTAGAAGCTAGTGGCTCAATTCACGTGGTCTTTGAACCAGTCCATGACGATCCCGACCCGGACCCCGACCCGGACCCCGATCCCGACCCGGACCCCGATCCCGACCCGGACCCCGATCCCGACCCGAGCCCCATAGTCTATTATCTTGCTGTCGATGGCAACGACTCCAACGATGGCTTGTCGCATGCCACACCACTGCGAACCCTAGAGCGAGTGCATCAGATTCTCGTTTTGGATTCACCCGATCGCGACGTTCATATCCGCATAGGCCCTGGAAGGTACCGTGGCCAACAGGTCGAATGGACTTGGACCCACCCAGACAGGACCATACGATTCATGCGAGATACGGATGAGCGTCCAGTTTTCGACGGCTGCCTGTCTTCGACCAACTGTCCCGGCGGAACATGGTTCATTCTGCGGCATACTGGAGGACAACCTACTAACTTGGACTTCCATTACATTCGTGTCGAGAATTATCAAACGGCTATCTCTTTCAATGGGAACAGAAACTCGGAGACCGGCAACAACAGTCACAATCGAGTTTTTGGCTGTTACTTCTATAGGATAGGCAATGTCTTCAACCCCTCGGTCGACCCTTCCACGGCCGTAGTGCGACTAGTGAACTCCACGGACAACTACATAGTCAACAACCATTTCGTCGACGTAATCAACACGACCTCCCTGAACTTGATCCATGCGGTATATGTGGCTCATCTATCCAGCCGCAATGAGATTCTTCGAAATCGCTTCGAGAACAATTCCGGCGATCCCGTACGTCTTCGTGATTACTCCAACGACAACATCA
>SKWY01000536.1 GCA_007128675.1 Deltaproteobacteria bacterium
CCATCGAGCCCTACCACGCCGTCGGCTAGGTACTCGCAATAAAGAGCCGCCGTGGAGCCGGACTCCTCGCGAACATCGACGAACTCGCCATCTACCTGTCCAAGGCTCCGGTGGTGGTCCACGAGGCTGACGAGCCTCAAGTGCTCCGGCCTTTCAATCGGTAGCTCGGGAGACTGCGTATCCACAAGACAGTAGCCCGCATAGAGCAGTAGATCGATCTCGGCAGTCCACTGGGTCATCTCGATCTCTAATCGCTTCACCAGCGCCTTGTTCTCCTGGTGGGAGAGATCTTCGAAATGAACGATGTCGGTCTCTACTCCAAGCCCCCGGCAGATGTGCTGGTGGGCGAGGGCGGAAGCAATCGCGTCTGGATCCGGATAGCCCTTGATGAAGATGACCAGGCGTCGCCCGCGATAGCGGCTTATGACCTCTTCGAGCTCACGCCCACGCGGCAGGACGTCGGATACTTCGTCGATGTCATCGTGGCTTTCTTGAGCCAATGATGTGGTTGTGTCGTTCATTCGCCTTGCCATGATAGCAGTAGTGCTTCTTTCCATGGACGTCGACTATAGCATCGTGAACTGGAGGGGAACCCCCTTAAATCACCTGGCAGAGAGGTGATGGCGAGACAGGCTGGACTTGGCGAGTTTTCGAGGCTCCAGGGTATCTCGATGTTCCTAGAGAGGCGCTATTTTCGGGGTGAATACACGATGAACGAGTAGATGTTACAAGTTGTTGCAAGCGAAATCGAGATTAGCGATGCCACTTGACGATCTGTTCGCAACTATTCGAGAGAGCTGCCAGAGTGCGGTCTGGTCCCGGGGCGTGGAGACGACGCGATCGGCTCGAGTGCTCTTGGAAAGCGAGGATGAGGAAGAGATCGTCCTGGTGATCGAGGGTGCGGCAAACCTCCCGAGACGCGGGGGCGAGGGAGGAGACGGGGGTCTGTTGAGAGTTAGGCTGTTTCCCGAGGATCTGGATTGGTCCTGTAGCTGCGAAGGAGAGGATCCTTGCGCCCACGCAGTGGCTGGAGCCATTGCCTACAGACAGGCAGCGAGGAAGGGAGTACCTCTTCCCAAGAGAGCCGGTGGGAAAGCCGGCCACGTGGGATACCGACTTCGCCGGACGCCGCAGGGGCTAGTGTTGGGGCGAGTCATCGTACAGGACTCGGGGGAGACACCCTTGACAGTGGCGCTCTTTGCCTTGACGCAGGGAAAGCTGGACGGGCCGAACGTGGAGCCCACGTCAGCCGACAAGAAGGTGGAAGTAATCGCGTCGGGCATGCACGCGGGGCCTCTACAAAGACACGTACTGCCGCGTCTGATGGATGCCCTTTCTCATTGCTCCGACGTGCGCCTCGATGGGGAGGCGGTCAAGGCCTCCTCGAGCAGATCCGTGCTTCACGGACGGATCACGGATCACCCCGAGGGGTTCAAGCTCTTCGTGGAGCAGGATCCCACCATAGTGGAAGTCTTCCCAGGTGGAGTCGTTCTTCTCGAGTCTGGTGTTCTCGAGGCGGTGGGAGAGACCAATCTGACTGGTCGCGAGATCGATGAGCTTCGAAGGGGCCGCTTCTTCCGAAGAGAAGATGCGACTGTCCTCGCGACCGAGATCGTCCCCTCTCTTGCTGCCCGCATACCTTTCGAGGTTCGCACCCGCCGGCTGCCCAGCCTCGGCGGACGAGCGCCGGTACGGATAATCGTGGAGACGGGGGAGGAGGGGGATGTGCTGACGGTTCTTCCCCTCTTGGTGTACGGAGACCCACCCATAGCAAGAGTCGACTCTGGGAAGCTGGTTCCCCTAGGGGATACCGTTCCGGTCAGGGACATGGACGAAGAACGAGCCTTGTCGCGCCGCTTGCAAGCGGAGCTCGGGCTCGAGGTAGGTCGCAAGACGACACGGCAGGGGACCTCGGCGCTCGAACTACTCGAGTCGCTTCGAGGTTGGCGAGGCGAGGTGATGGGCTCGGGCGGGGAACGCTTCTTCAGGGCTCCACCCTTGGTGCCGAGGGTGGAAATCCACGGAGATGATGTGAGCATCGAGTTCATCGCTCACTTCACGGATGGTAGCCGAGACTCGGGAGGCGCCACGGAATCAGGCGACGGCGGCTCCCATGTCGGCCGCGCAAGTCCGAGCAAGGTAATCGCGGCATGGCGAAACGGTGAGTCGATGGTAGCCCTCGACGCCCAAGGTCTCTCTCCTCTTCCATCGGATTGGCTGTGTCGCTTCGGTGAGCGAGTGGCCGATCTTCTGTCGGCCAAGGAGGCCTGTGAGGGCAGGCTTCCCCCCGCGAGCCTTCCCGACCTCGCCGGCCTTTGCGAGGAGATGGATCTTCCTCCTCCTCCCGGTTTCGAGCGCCTTCGCGATCTGATTGCCGTGGCCACCTCGAGTGTCGATGGTGACGGAGTCGAGCCCTCGTTGTCCGATGAAGCCGACTCCGGTCATGGGCCGCTCGCCAAATCGCTGCTTCCGGCTCCAGAGCTTCCGCCTGATCTTTCGGCGACCCTTCGCCCCTATCAATACGAGGGCATCCGTTGGTTGTCGTTCCTCAAGAGGGCCGGTCTTGGAGCCCTGCTGGCCGATGACATGGGGCTAGGGAAGACCTTGCAGACGCTTTGCGTGATAAGGGGCCGTACCCTTGTCGTGGCGCCGGCGAGCGTCATTCATAACTGGGCGGATGAGATAGACAAGTTCAGGCCCGCTCTTCGTCACTCCATCTACCATGGTCAGGCCCGCAGGCTGGATGAGAGCGCCGACGTGGTGATCACGACGTATGCTCTGCTGCGTCTTGATGCAAACCTGCTTTCGGCTGCGAGCTGGGACACCGTCGTCCTCGATGAGGCGCAGGCTATCAAGAACCCCGACAGCCAGGTAGCGAGAGCCGCATTCCGCCTCCCCGGGGAGCTACGGATTGCGCTCACTGGTACGCCTGTGGAGAACCGGCTCGAAGAGCTTTGGAGTCAAATGCATTTCGTCGTGCCGGGGCTTCTGGGGTCTCGCGCCGACTTCGATTCGCGATACACAAGACCGATTCGTGATGGCGAGGTAGGCATTGCCGCTCGCTTGCGGGCAAGGATTCGTCCCTTTGTTCTGCGGCGGACCAAGGCGGCGGTGGCTCCCGAACTACCGGCCCGAACGGATATCGTCTTGCGCTGCAGCCTGTCCGATTCGGAGCGAGCTGTTTACGAGGCCGTGCAGGCGGCGGCACGGGAGGAGGTAGTTGGAAGGCTCGCGGCGGGAGGAAGCGTTCTGGATGCCTTGGAGGCCTTGCTTCGCATGCGTCAGGCCGCCTGTCATCCCGCCCTCGTGCCTGGCCAAGAGGCGGATACATCGGCGAAGGTGGAGTTGTTGATGGAGACTCTCGAGGAGGCTGTCGCCGAAGGCCACAAGGCTCTCGTGTTCTCGCAATGGACCTCGCTTCTTGATCTGGTGGAGCCCCACATGGAGGCATCGGGTATTACGTTTTCCCGTCTCGATGGATCAACGAGAGACAGGGCCGCGGTCGTCAGGGGGTTTCAGGAGGAAACGGGACCACCTGTAATGCTCGTTTCACTGAGGGCGGGAGGGACGGGGCTCAACCTCACCGCGGCGGATCACGTCTTCTTGCTCGATCCTTGGTGGAACCCGGCCGTGGAGGATCAGGCGGCGAGCCGAGCTCATAGAATCGGGCAGAGTAGACCCGTCATGGTTCATCGCTTGGTCGCCGAAGAGACGGTGGAGGAGAAGATACTCGGTCTGCAGAAGCACAAGAGGGCTCTGTTCGAGGCGGCGCTTGGCGAGGCGCAAGCCGCGGCGAGCCTGACTCGCGATGACCTGCTCTCTTTGCTCCAGTAGCGACCTTGCGACCGCATGCGCATCTGGCCGCGCTCACGGCAAGTGCACGCGGCCCGAGCATTCAGGCCGCCGCCACGGGGCATGCAGAAGACGTTAGGCACGAAATCATGTTAGAGCCTTGCCCCAGGCGATTCGATCGAATTTCTCGTGACCCATGTGGCCGTGTTTCGCGGTGAGGAGAGCACAAATGTCGAGACGACCATTCAGAGTTCTTGGAGTGCAGCAGATCGCGGTCGGCGCTCCCGACAAGTCCGAGCTTCAAAGGCTTTGGCTCGATCTCTTGGGGTTGGAGAAGACGGGCACCTATCGAAGTGAAAAAGAGAACGTAGATGAGGATATTGCGGTTGCCGGGGCGGGGCGGTTTGCGGTGGAGGTCGATCTGATGCAGCCCATCGATCCCGATAAAAGGCCAAGGGTACATGAGCCCGCCTTGAACCATGTAGGCCTCTGGGTGGACGATCTCGAGGCCGCGGTCGAGTGGCTGACCGAACAAGGTGTACGCTTCACGCCTGGTGGGATCAGGAAGGGCGCGGCGGGCCACGATGTATGCTTCATTCACCCCAAGGGTGCGCCGCAGGCGCCAGTCGGTGGATCCGGCGTGCTGATAGAGCTCGTTCAGGCTCCCGTGGAGGTTATCGAGGCCCACCAATCATGTTAGCGCCCTCGAACCCCCGTTCGGTAGCGGCTCTTCGCCTGATCGCTTCCGTCACGGAAGAGCAACGAGATAGGCAACCCATGCCTGCTCGTTTTGGACCTTGGAACGCCGGGTGAAGATCCCATTGCCGGACATCGTCCGCTTGTCGGTGCCCTCCCAGTAGATCTCGCTCTTCGAGAACCCGGCATCCGCCAGGCAGTCTCGGATCTCCGCCGCCGACCAGAGCCGCCAATCGTAGGTGAAGGCCCGCCTGACTCTGGAGCCATCCGGAAAATCGAAGTGGATGGCGCATTTGAGAGAGTGGTCGATGGGATTGAACTCCTCCTGGTCCCAGACGTACTTGAAACCCGGCATTGACTTTCGCTCTTCGAGTAGACATTGAGCGTCGGGTCCTCCGAGGAGGTCGCACACGAACATCCCCTCTCTTGCCAGGGCGGCTCGTGCACTCTCGAAGTAGCGCAGCAGTTGGCTTCTCTCCTTGAATACCCAGTAGGAGAAGTTGAACGCGCAGATTATCTCCGAGAGCGGCTCTTTGGCCTCGAGGACGTCTTCCCGTAACAACCTCGCTCGTTCTTGTGCCTTTCCCAGTTGCCCTAGGTTGTTTCTTCTTCCCCACTCTATGACCTCGGGATCGAGGTCCAGGCCCACGGCAGTGCGTTTCTTGTGGCTTTCGACCCAGTGGCGGCAAAGCAGACCCGTACCGCAGAAATCCTCGCGCAACGATAGGGGACGCCGCCTGTAGGTCTTGCGAAACACTCGGTCCAGGAAGTGAACCTCGTTCTCGGGTGCCTGTACCGACATCTCGTATAGGGCATGGCGATCAGCTGTCTTTGCTGTGTACTTTGGTCTTCTTGGCACGTCTGTTATCCCTCCTGCTGTTCTTGATTGACCTCGAAGGCGGGTCCGCTTGGTGTTGGGCTCGGACAATCGGCGTCCAGATAGGAACGGAGGATGACCTCGGCGGCCACCTGATCAACCAGGTCTTTTCTCTTCTTCCAATGCACCTTCGACTTGCGAAGGATGTTTTCGGCCTCGAAGGTGGAAAGGCGCTCGTCCCATAGGAGCACAGGAATACTGGTCTTCCTCGCCAATGCCCTGGCGAAGTCACGAGTTCTGGATGTGCGTTCACTCTCCGAGCCGTCCATGGATAGGGGAAGCCCCACGACGATTCGGGAGGCATCCCGTTCCGAGGCTGTTCGAGTTAGGCGGTCGAGGTCCTTATCGAGGCTGCGACGCCTAAGGGTATAGAGCGACGTCGTGGTGAGCCCCATCTCGTCGCAGGTTGCCACTCCCACGGTTCTCTCGCCAACATCCAGTGCCAAAAGTCGCATCAAGGGCCATATGGCCGGGGTAGGTCCGGCAGTCAAGATACATTGGCCTTCGAGCTGTCCTGGTCAGTCCGAAGCCCCAGAAATGACCCCAGAGCCGGCTGATGGCTTGGACATCGATTCGCGGGGGACAAAGAGCCCGAGTGAAAAGAAATGCGGCTCGAATCAGGCATCGGACGAGTTTCGAGCAATCGAATGTTCGGGGCTCTCCTTGCTAGGCCCTTCAACCGGTGGGGGAGGACCCTTTGGTATCACCTTCCGATTGGGCCGGCTCCTCATTGCGGCAAGTAAGGCCGGCACATACAGGTGCCAGAGGATTCCCTGGGTTGAGCAAAGATGGATGAGTTCGATTCAGATCGCAAAAGATGCCGTGAAAAGGCCCCTTCGTCTCCTCGAGTACGAGCCGCGGCATCTTGAGGGGGTAGCCAAACTCTGTGCGCGGGTTCATGGAGAATCGGCGGTGGAGGGTTTTCTGGGGCGGCTTCGATGGGTTGATGCTCTTCCCTCCAGTAAGGAGCCGCCTCTTCGTTACGTGCTCGCAAGAGGGGATGAGATTGTCGGGTTTCTCGCTTTCGTGCCTATGCGATACCAGGTGGGCAAAGAGGTCCTCATCGCGCATACGCCAGCGGAGTACATGGTCCGAAGAGATCACCGTTTCCACGGTATTCGGCTCATGCGAGAGAGCCTCCAGCACTTCCCCGACTGCATCTCGTGTGATGACGTCGAGGCAACCATAAAGGTCAGTGAGCTTCTTGGGTTTGAGAGGGTAGCTCCTGTCGTTCGCTACTCCAAGGCGCTCGACGCACGGGTCGTCCTGGAACGAGTGGGCATGTCTTGGGCGCATCGTAAGCTTCATCGTCCGATCTCGCTTGCGATGGCGACGCTTGATGAGATGCGGTCTCATTCTACCCGGAGCATCAGGGTTGGCCGGGCCTTTCGCTTCGACTCCCGTTTCGATGAGCTCTACGAGTCGTGTCTTGGTCAGGAGGGGATTTCCGTCGCCGGCGACGCCACGTTCCTAAACTGGCGATATGGAGATCTCTCACCACATGCATCACGAAAGATAGGCGTAATCGAGGAAGGAAAAAAGCTCCGCGGCTACGTCGTTTTTCATCGCTCGAGGCGACCTGGAGACATAGGAAGAGTCCTTGATCTTAGGGTCAGGCACCAAGAGGATCTCGATGCGTACCTGTCTCTTCTGGGATATGCGGTTTCGGGGCTGCGCGAGCTTGGAGCGAGAGTTGCTTGGCTTCATCGCTTGGCCGCTGGCAAGAGCCTCCCGAAGTCCCTCCTGCGTGAGCTTGGCTTCAGGCCCAGGGGGGAGCTGTGGCTGATGGTTCGACTCGACAAGGAGCGCCACTCGAGGATCGCGAAGGACCCAGATCTCTGGGCGTTCAGCTTTGGAGATTTCGAAGCGAGCTTTGCGGGCAGATAGAACGAGGAGGGAGGGGACCATGGACATGCTGTCGACGATTCGTGAGTACGTAAAAAGCGAGCTGATAGGCGACGCCGGAATCAATCTGGTGGGCGAGACTCCGCTCATCGAGAAGGGGCTTTTGACCTCCTTGCAGGTAGTTGATCTCGTCCTCTTCTTGGAAGAGCGATTCTCCACCTACATCGATCCCGAGGATCTGACGGAAGAGAACTTCAAGGATCTATCGAGCATTGTGGCTCTTGTCGAAAGCAAGGAGGGGGCATCATGATGCGGCCGGTATTCACCGTGGACGATCTCTTGGCCCGGTCGGCGGCTCGCCGCCCCGGCCACGTCGCGCTCGTTGATGAGGATGTGCGTCTCTCCTACTCCGAACTCGACAGCCGGGTCGCAAGGCTGGCAAGAGCGTTCTTGGATGATGGACTGGAAAGAGGCGAGAGGGTCGCCGTTTGGCTGGAGCGTAGTGTTGCCTCGGTGATCTCGATGCTCGCCGTGGCGAGAGCGGGAGGCGTGTTCGTGAACGTCTCGCCCGTGCTCAAATCCCCTCAGGTGAGTCACATACTTCGTGACTCGAGAAGCACCCGTCTCGTCGGAGACTCTCTCGGTCTTGGGGAGTCAAAGCTTCCAGATGTGGAGTTCGCCTACGTAACCGGCCGTGACGAACCCAAGCTTCCCTTCGCGTCGAAGGTAAGAGCCTTGGACCCAATCTTCGAGCAGGGCTTCGATGAGGCAGCTTCGATCCCGAAAGAGGGGCCGGCCATCGAGAACGATCTGGCGACGATTCTCTATACGTCCGGGTCGACGGGGCTCCCCAAGGGCATCATGTTCAGCCATAGGAACCTGGTGGCTGGAGCCCAGATTGTTTCCACGTATCTCGAGAATACCTGTGATGATCGCCTCCTCGCCGTCCTCCCCTTCAGCTTCGACTACGGGTTGAGTCAGATCACGACCATGCTTCGGGTATCGGGGACGGTGGTCATCCAGCGCTCCCTCATGCCGGGAGACATACTCTCTACTCTGCGAAAGGAGCGGGTGACGGGTCTTGCGATGGTGCCTCCTCTATGGCCCGTCGTCCTGCAGAACCGCCGAAGCCTTCTGTCGGAGCCGCTGACCTCCTTACGTTATGTGACCAACTCGGGAGGCGTGGTTGCAAAGACCCACCTCGACGATCTCTGCAGGCTCCTGCCTCGCACGAAGGTCTTCTTGATGTACGGTCTCACCGAGGCGTTTCGCTCCACCTTTCTCCCACCGAGCATGCTCGGCAAGGGGCCATCGTGCATAGGACGGGCCATTCCGGGCACCGACATCTTCGTGCTCGATGCCGACTCCAAGGAAGTCGGGCCTGGAGAGGTGGGGGAGCTGGTGCACAGGGGCCCCACTGTCGCCATGGGCTACTGGGGTGATCCCGAGAGAACCGCCCAGGCCTACCGCCTCAACCCCTTCGCGCCTCCGGAGGTCGGGCAGGGGGAGCGCGTCGTCTATTCGGGAGATTTGGTCCGCCGCGGCGAGGACGGATTTCTCTACTTCGTCGGTCGTCGAGATGCCCAGATCAAGACCCATGGGTACAGGGTCAGCCCGGAAGAGGTCGAGGCCCTCATAGTGGCGGTGCCAGGCGTGCGAGAGGCGGTCGTATTCCCCGAGCCCGATCCCGTGATGGGGCAGAGGATCGTGGCGATAGCCTCGACCTGGGACGATGTGGTGCTCTCTGCCGATTCGATCAAGGCGGCCGTGAAGAGTCAGGCGCCTCATTATCTCGTGCCGAGCCGGGTGCACGTGGTGGTCGCGTTGCCAAGGGGAGCGACGGGAAAGATCGACAGGGAGGGTATCAGAAATGTCTTCAGTCAGAACGACGATGAGTCAGGAACGGAAGATCGAGCTACTTCGGGGGCGCCTGGCATCTGACCAAGAGGCCCGCTGCTCGTCCGGTGAGGGTCTCATAGTCGATGGCGTGCCGGTGGGGAGGCTGGCCGAAGCCCACGGCACACCTCTCTACGTCTATGGTTGCACGGCGCTCAAGAGTCGTACGCAGAGCCTCATGGCCGCTCTCGGGGGAGCGGCGGAGGTTTACTACTCGGTCAAGGCGAACCCGAGCCTCGGGATTTGCGAGGTCTTGGCATCCCAGGGTCTCGGCGCGGAGGTGGCTAGCGGTGGCGAGTTGATCTTGGCGGGAGAGGCTGGCTTTCCTGCTGAACGGACACTCTTCGCCGGCCCGGGCAAGAGCTGCGAGGAGCTCCTCCTGGCTGCCAGCCGCCGAATTGAGGCAATCAACGTGGAGAGTATGGGGGAGCTGGAGCGAGTATCCTCGATAGGCAACGCAATGGGGGGGAGAGTTCGCGTGGCACTGCGAGTCAATCCTGCCCGAGCCTCTGGCGGCGCCAGAATGAGAATGGGGGGGGCGACGCAGCAGTTCGGCATTCCCGAGGAGGATCTTCCCTGGGTGATTCAGCGTCTGCCGCGCTTGTCGGGGGTCGAGCTGGTCGGGCTCCATGTCTATGTGGGAACCCAGATGTTCGAGGCCAACGAGGTGATAGAGCACGTCCGCCAGGTCGTATCGCTCGCAAAGCTCGTCGTAGCTGCTCTCGGCCGGCCCCTTTCGCTCGTGGACCTTGGTGGAGGTCTGGGCATCCCCTACTTCGAGGGCACCAGCGAACTGGACCTGGCGGTCTTCGGCGCTGGGGTTCGGAAAGTCATTTTCGAGGCCCGAGAGGAAGGCGGACTAGATAGGGCAAGGTTCGTGTTCGAGCTTGGTCGCTACGTGGTGGCCGAGTGCGGGGTCTACGTGGCAAGGGTTCTGGATGTGAAGAAGCATCGGGGCAAGACGTTTGTAGTGACGGATGGCGGTATGCATCACAACGTGATGGCTACGGGCAACTTCGGTCAGGTATTCAAGAAGCCATACCCCATCGCGTGCGTGGGCAGAGCGAGGCATCAGGTGGGGTGCGAAAGAGGCGTCTGTCTCGACGAAGAGGAGGAGGCCGGACCACGGGGCGGGGGCCAAGGGGATGCCTTCGCCGTGTCTTCGGACACATCAGTTCCTTTGGAGGACCTCGGATGGTGCTCCAAGGGTTCGAGGATCAGAGCATCGGTGGTGGGGCCCTGCTGCACCCCGCTGGATGTCCTGGCGCACGATATCTCCTTACCGGTGGTGGCGCCGGGAGATCTCATTGGAGTCTTCTATAGCGGCGCGTATGGCTACAGTGCGAGCAGCCTCTCTTTTCTTAGCCACCCCACACCAGCTGAGATTCTGGTCGATCGCGGAAAGGAGCACGTGCTGCGCGAGAGAGGAACAATGGACCAGGTGCTTCGGGGACAGAGCCGGCTCGATCCGGGGCAGTATGCCGACGTGTCGGTTGGCTGAGAATCTCCTCGAGGCCACCAACACATCTTTTTGATGCCAGGCTCGAGTCAGTCGCGTTAGGAAGATCGAGGCAATAGGAATCCTCTACCCTCGATCGTTCGTTTCGCTCTTGACGCAATGCCTCTCTCGAAGCAGCTACAGAAAAAGATCGACAGAATGCCGGCCGAGCCAGGTGTCTACCTGATGCGCGATCGTGGCGGCGTGGTCGTCTACGTGGGAAAGGCCGTGAACCTGCGCTCTCGCGTTCGGGGCTACTTTGCCAAAGGTCGCGGGGACGATCGGGCGTTCGTGCCTCTTTTGGACCGGCTTCTGGGAGACATCGAGATCCTGCGCGTGGGCAACGAGCAGGAGGCCTTGCTCCTCGAGAACGAGCTGATCAAGCGTTACCAGCCGCGATTCAACGTGCTCCTTCGGGATGACAAGGACTTTCTCACCCTGCGCCTGGACACCCGGCACGCCTGCCCCAAAATAGAGGTCTGGCGACGCCCGGACTCCGACGGGGCTCGTTACTTCGGTCCCTATGCCAGCGCTTCGGCCGTGCGTCAAACGCTTGGTATAGTCAACCGCCACTTCCAGCTGCGTACATGCTCGGACAGCGAGATGAGGCGTCGTTCCAGGCCTTGTCTTCAACATCAGATTGGCCGCTGTCCCGCCCCCTGCGTACGCCCCGTACCGGAGTACCAGAGCAACGTGCGCGATGCCGTCCTCTTTTTGGAGGGACGCCACACCGTCCTGGTCAAGGATCTCGAGTCCCGCATGCGGGCGGCCAGCAAGGAGCTGGCCTTCGAGGAGGCAGCCAGGCTTAGGGATTTGCTGCTAGCGGTGCAGCAGGTCTTGGAGAGGCAGAGGATCGTCAGGGTGTCCGACAGCATCGAGCGAGATGCCGTGGGGCTTTACCGGGAGGGGCCAACTCTTTCCGTACAGATACTCGAGATGCAGGGCGGCCGAATAACCGGGGGAAATAGCCATGTCTTCGAGGACCAGGAGTTTCCCACCGAAGAGCTGCTGGGGTCGCTTCTCACTCAGGTCTACGCCAAGGAAAGGAGCATACCGGCGGAGCTACTGCTTCCAATCGAGGTGGAGAGCCGTCAGGCTCTCCAAGACTGGCTTTCCGAGCGAAGGGGAAGGAACACGGTGGTCAGGGTGCCGAGGCGAGGGGAGAAGCGAAGGATGGTGGAGCTGGCCACCCAGAATGCCGCCGCGTCCTTCAGGATGCGAAGCGAGCAAGCCGCAAACGATCACGGTCTTCTCGAGCGCCTGGCCAGGAGCCTTGGTCTTGCCCGCTTTCCGCATCGAATCGAGTGTTACGACATCTCCCAAACTCAAGGGGGTGCCCCTGTAGCTTCCCGTGTCGCGATGCTCGAAGGTCGGCCCGACAAGTCTAGATACCGCCGCTATCGCATCAAGTCGGTCAGCGGCCAGGATGACTACGGGATGATGCGCGAGGCACTGATGCGGCGGCTGGCCAGGGGGCGAAGGGAAGAGGATTTGCCCGATCTCCTCGTCGTCGATGGAGGCAAGGGTCAACTCGGAGTGGCTCGAGCGGTTCTAGAAGATCTGGGGCTGGAAGACTTGGATGTGATTGCCTTGGCCAAGGGGCGTGCCAAAGGACGATCTCATCAGCAAGACGATCCCTTGACGGAGGCGACGGCACCCTCGCCGGACCGAGTCTTCGTGGTGGGCCGGAAGGATCCCGTTGTCTTGGCGCCGGACTCCGCGGAGCTTTTGCTCCTGGCCCGTTTGCGCGACGAAGCGCATAGATTTGCGATTACCTTTCATCGAAAGGCCAGGTCCAAACAAGCCATGAGCAATCGTTTGGAGAGGATCGAGGGGGTCGGGCCGGCTCGTAGAAAGGCCTTGCTTCGGGCTTTTGGTTCGGTCAAGAGAGCAAGGGAGGCGACAGAGGAGGAGATTGCTGCCGTGCCGGGCTTCTCGCTGCTCCTCGCAAGGCGTGTGAAGGAAGGACTAGTAGGGAAAAAATGAAAGCCCACACCATGCCATCCTGGCGAATTGCGGGCATTTACGCCAAACGGAACGAGAATCGCCCAGTGCAAGTAGGGTTTATGGTTGCCGATCCGCGAGGCGGTATCATATAGAGCAGCGCCATGAGACTTTACTCGAAGGTTGTTCCCGCCATTGCCCGTGAGGTCGTGGCCAAGCTGATGGCCGACAAGGATATCGAGGTAGAGCACATGCGAGTGGCCGATGCCGAGCAGGACATGGCTGCCATCATGAAGCAGTATCTCGCGGACGAGGATGCGGTGAACTCGGCCACCAGGGAGGCTTTGGAGAGGAGAGGGTACGATCCCTCTCATTTCAACCGCGTGAAGCGGGAGATGGCGGACGTCAGGGGACACCGAACCGGCCAGGACGGCATAGATTTCGTCATCGCTCAGATGCTGGAGTTCCTCTTGATCTCGCGAAATGTCGAGGAGGTCTACGCCGAGGACCATGTCATGCGGCGGAAGATTCACGACATCTTCAAGAAGTACCTGGTCGTCGATGAGGAGATTGAGCGCGAGGCTCGATCGAGACTGAAGCACCTTCAAGAAGGCACCGCCGACTGGGAGGTTGAGTATCGAAAGCAGCTCGCGCAGTTAAAAAGGCTCAAGGGACTCATCTAGACCCTCTTCGGACCAGCCCTAGGCGGCTCCTCTCCGGGTGCCGTCCTCGTTGGTGTCCATCCCACGAGCCTGACCAGCCGGGTGCAGCCACTCATCGTCGAAGCCATTGTCTAGGCGGGCCGCCGCAAGAGACTGAACCGGCCGGGCTACTGGAGCAGATTCTCCCTTATGGTGTGCGTTTCGTTTGGCCTTATGGACACCTGGTACTCCTTGCGAAAGCCGAGGCTCGGATTCCGCAGAACCACGGTATAGGTGCCGGCAGGGATTGGTTGGGGCTGAAACGGCGTCGTTCCAAGCGAGCGGCCGTCTACGAGAACCTCTGCCCAGGGCCTCACCCTGACATCGAGGTTTCCCATTTCGAAGGTGATGTTCTGTCGGGCGTGTCCGCCGGCTGGTATGTTCACGATCACCACGCGCTCGGCACCGATCTGGGGGTTTGCACAAAGCAGTTGTCTTCTTCCGGCGGGCACCTCGGCTCTGACGACCGGTGTCTGGCCAAGCTCGAGGCCCGCGATGCTGACATTGCACCAGGGTCTTGCGTTCACGGACAAAAGGCCCATTGCCGGTCTTCGTGTCTTCGAGGCTGCCCCATCGGTCTTTTGTGGGGGGCGTGTGGAAGGAACCTTTGTTGCGACCTTCTCGTCTGCTCGAGTCTTTCGAAGGAGTAGATCCCAGCGCGCTCTGCTCCCGGCTTCCAGATCAAGGGGGCGAGCAATGGGCTCGAAGCCTTCTCTTTCGAGGCGCAGAGTCTCGCCGAGAAGCTCCGGCTTCACGTCTATCGTCACCGGAGTCAGTCCCTTGACCTCGACTTCACCAATATAGATTCTTGCTCCCTTCGGCTCGGTCCTGATCTCCAGCACCGCCGGCTGAGTATCTGCTTCCGGTTCCAGGCGAGCCGTCAAGACGCGTCGTTCTTCTGGTTTCTCTAGACTGACATCCATCGTCCAAGCAGCGAAGCCTTCTGCCTCTACTCGAACGTTCTTGAGCTGATTCACTGGAATGCCGGGCAAGGTAAGTGGGGTTGCTCCTCTTTCATGGCCATCGATGAAGACATCCGCTCCAAGGGGGTCGCTCTCGATGATGAGCGTGCCCGTGTTTGCTATCTGTTCGACTCCTTCGACGGGACTGGCCGAGCGCCCAAAGTCGGTCCTTGTCAGCGCAAGGATAGTCAAGGTGCTCGCCGCTGCGAGCAGGACTGCGAGAAGCGCCCATGACCTCGCCGTAAGCCTCGATCGCCATGAGCCTCTTGGCCCTCGCAGCC
>SKWY01000473.1 GCA_007128675.1 Deltaproteobacteria bacterium
AAGCTGATTGAGCTGCCTTCGCATTCGCTCGATCTGCTCGCCCTGCTGGCGCAGCTGGGGATTGCCGCGGTTGCTGAAGAAGACAACGCGGTTGAGGTTGGCTGCGTAGAAGCCGCTTGATCCTTCCATGGAGCCGACTCGACGCTGAAACGCTCCTCGAAGAAGTTCAGGCCATACTCGTAGCCCGCGTCGAGAAGCTTCAGGTTCATTGCGATGATCTTGTCCGCGCCGCCCTTGACCTTGGCCTTGCGCATGAAGATGGCGCGCACCTGTTTTCTTGCGTGCTCTATATCCCTGCAGAAGAGGGCGCACAGAAGCCCCAGCGACCAGATATTCTTGCCTCGTTGGGGGTTCTCCGTGAAACGGAGCGTCTCGGCCTCTATCGGGATCTCCCGGACGTCGAAGCCGCGCTTCTCGAAGTCCACGTAGGCCTCGAGGTAGGCCTTACGGATCTCCTCATCGGGATGGCTTCTCCACTTGCCATCGATGAGGAGAACCGTGCCTGGCTTCATCGCTCCATCGTCTATTCGTCCATAGACGACCTGCTCGTTGAAGGCCACGACCACATCGGCTTGATCCCCCATGTTCCGGGTCTTCTTGCTGGAGAAGCGGATCCGGTTACCGCTGGCGCCCGCTTTGGAGCGGCTTGGAGGCTCGATCTCGGCGGGGATGATCTCCACGGTCCAGACGCCATTACCGGACTTGGCGCAGATGGAACCGAAGAGCTGGCCAGCCGTTTGAGCCCCTTCTCCAGAATCGCTCACGATCTCCACTATCTGTTGGTCGACCTTGTGGATCTTGGCTGCCTTCTGGGGCTTCTCGGCCTTTTGGGTTTGTTCTGCCTTGGATTCTTTTGCGGGTGTTGCGGGGTTTGCCATCCAGTTGCTCCGACGGGGTATGGCGGTTTTTGGATAATGGTGAGGGTACTCAAGCTGCGGCTAGGTCTCTTGCAGACCGCTTACGGAAAAGGCTGTCGAGCCGGTCCGCCGTATTATTCCGGGTGATGCAAACGGCGCCTCTTGAAGGGCCGGAGGAACTACTAGCGATCCTCGCAAGAAACGTCCAGAGCGCGCCGTCTTCTTTGGCGTTCTCTCGAGAGTCACTCAACGCTTGCTCCTCCAGGGCCAAGAGAATGCCGCTATCTGCATGGCCCATGCCAGCGGATGCTCCATGGCTGAGGAGGCTGCTCTTTGAAGCCTCTCGCGCCACTTGCCGCCGGTAGAGGGGGCGAGACAGGTGGGCCGCCCGTTTGCCGACGACCCCTGGTCTCCTTGGCCCAAGGAGAAAGAAACACGAAGCACGCATGATTGACGGCCTTCGAGTGCACGGGGCGAACTGTTTGCGCGGGTGCGGCCGCCCCGACAAGCGAGGCGGCGAGCTGGATGGGCCTTCAGGCATCGAAGCTACTCGATCGTTCTCCAAACGAACCTTGAATAGTTGAAAATGGCTCGGCTCGTAATTCTTGAGGCTCTGCCTCATCGGCGAGTACGCCGGGGAGGCTCTGTTCGTGGCGTCATCTATTTTTGCGGCACGACAGTCCGCATCAGTAGCCGCTGCATATCATGCATTGGATCTGATTTGTTACCTAAAGGACATGATTTGGAGCTCACAGCCCCAAAAAAGGCGAAAAACTCATCCAAGCGCACCCGACTGATGCGAGTATCCCGCCGCGAGTGTAAATGATAGTTCCCAACGTCAACTCTTTTCGGGCTGTCCTTGAGCCTTGTCAGAGCAACTGTACATGCAGCAGGCTGATACTCTCGTAATAGGAGGCGGGATCGCGGGTTTGTCGACTCTCTGGAGTCTATGTGTTCGTGGAGCCAGATCGGGTCTTGCCGGGCGGCTACTTCTCGTCGAGAAGGAGCCGATCTGTGGATCGGCGGCGTCGGGACGCAATGCGGGCATCTTCAGGCATCTCGAGCATGACGCTGTTTCGGCGAGGCTCGCTTCGAGGACAGGGGCTCTTCTCGCCGAGCTCGCGCCGGGAGACGAGCTGCTTCGCCGCACGGGCGCCGTCTATCTGTCATCCAACGTGGACGATCTACAGAGGTTGGCAGTGCTTGGGGAAGAGCAGGCCATGGTTACCCGGTTTCTCGAGCTTGGTGAGATGCCCTCGGTTGATGCGAGGCTCGAGGGCGGGGAGGTTCGGGCACGTCTCTTCGTGGAAGACGACGGCGTCTTGGACGTTCACGGGTTGCTGGAGAGGCTGCGACGATGCGCCCTGTCCCGAGGAGCAAGCATTCGGTGCAACACAACGGTCGAGCGGATCCTGGTTCGCGGCGGTAGAGTCGTGGGGGTCATGCTCGATGGCGGGGAAGAAATTGCTTGCGGCCGAATCGTCTTGGCGAGCGGTGCGTGGTCGGCTTCGCTTGGGAAATCGGCGGGTGCTTCGATTCCTCTCGAGCCTTTTCGAAGGCACCTCGTCTTTCTCCAGACGGAAGAAGGCTCAGGCGTTAGCGATGGGACGACTATCTGGCGCGTGGACGATCAGGTTTACGCTCGTCCAGAGTCGGGAGGCTTTCTAGCCAGTCCCTGTGACGAGACCCCATGGCCCGCGGCGGTTTCTCCGGAGACAGACAAGCAGGTTCTCTTGGAGCTAGCCGACCGATTGGCTCGAACGATGCCGGCTATCGCTAGCTCCGTCGTGCGGCGTCAATGGGCTTGCCTGCGCACCTTCGCGCCCGACCGGCGGCCGGTCGTGGGCGCCGATCCGCGAGTGGAAGGTCTCTATTGGCTCGCTGGTCTCGGAGGTCAGGGGCTTTCGACGGCGCTTGCGGGCGCGGAGGCCCTCGCCCGGGTAATGAACGAGGAGGAGCACATCCTCATGGATGCCCTTTCACCGGCACGGACTCTTTTGAAGACAACGGCGAGCCCCTCATAGGGGCTCGAAACGGGCCGTGAAATGCCGAAGGGCGGGGGGGGAGTCTACTATTCTGTACCCGCCTATCTCGTCTGCCCGCGCCGCCACACGCTCAACGACCTCGGCGACGTAGTCGACGTGGCTCTGGGTGTAGACCCGTCTGGGAATGGCAAGGCGCACGAGATCTCGGGGGGCCGGAACCTCGGTTCCATCCGGTCTCAATCCGAACATGACCGTTCCAATCTCACAACCTCGCACTCCGCCTTCACGGTAGAGCTCGATCGCCAAAGCCTGTCCTGGGTAGGCCAACGGTGGCACTTTGGGCAAAAAAGCGCGGGCGTCGATGTAGACCGCATGTCCTCCGACTGGCTGGACTATTGGGACGTTGGCGGCGAGCAGTGCCTCTCCTAGATAGGAGGCGGTCCGCACTCGGTAGCGAAGGTAGTCGTGGTCGACCACCTCGGTGAGCCCTTGAGCTATGGCCTCCAGATCTCTGCCGGCGAGGCCCCCGTATGTCGGAAAACCTTCGGTCAAAATGAGCATCCGCTTGCAGGCGGCCGCAAGCTCGTCGTCGTTTACGGCAAGCCAGCCGCCGATGTTCGCCAGGCCATCCTTTTTGGCCGACATCGTCATTCCATCGGCGAGGGATCCCATCTCTCGAACTATTTCGGTGACGGTGCGTTCAGATTGACCGGCTTCTCTTTGCTTTATCAACCAGGCGTTCTCGGCGAAGCGGCACCCATCCAGAAAAAGAGGCACCCCCGCGTCGTCGCAGACGCGTCGTACCTCGCGCAGGTTCTCTAGGCTCACCGGTTGTCCGCCGCCGGAGTTGTTCGTGATCGTCACGAAGACGACGGGTACCTGCCCCGCCTTTTCGCGAAGGATCCTCTCCAGGGCGTCGATATCGACATTGCCCTTGAATGGATGATCGGAGCTCGGATCGAGGGCCTCTGGTATGGGGATGTCAACCGGCTCCGCGCCGGAGTGCTCTATGTTCGCCCGGGTCGTGTCGAAGTGGGTGTTGTTCGGGATCACCTTCCCCTCTCCTCCGATGACCGACATGAGAATCTTCTCGGCGGCCCGACCTTGATGCGTGGGAATCACGTGCTCGAAGGGAAACAGGGCTTGCACCGCGGCCTCGAAGCGCTGGTAGGACGCGGACCCGGCGTAGGCCTCGTCGCCCGCCATCACCGCCGACCACTGCGCCGCCGACATCGCCCCCGTGCCGGAATCGGTCAGCAGATCGACGAGGACGTCCTCGG
>SKWY01000116.1 GCA_007128675.1 Deltaproteobacteria bacterium
AAGCGGTGCTCACTGGAGAGGGAGCGGACGAGCTGTTTGGCGGCTACGACCTGTTCAAGGAAGTCAAGATACGACGATTCTGCGCGGCGGCTCCCGACTCGACCATGCGTCCGCACCTCTTCAAGCGCCTCTATCCATACATGCCCGCCATTCAAGCGATGCCGGCGTTGATGCTGGCAAAATTCTTCTCGGCCAGGCCCTGCGAGCTCGAGGACCCATTCTTTTCACATAGGCCCCGCTGGTCTGTCACCTCCTCCCTGAAGCGCCTCTACCATCCGGAGGTCAAAGGAGCCCTGGCAAGCTACGACCCAATCGAGGAGTTGTCCCTTCGCCTTCCAGCGGATTTCCGGCTCTGGGATCCCTTCTGTCGAGCTCAGTACCTAGAAAGCACCATACTGCTTCCAGCCCTCTTGGCCGTCCAGGGTGACCGCGTCTCAATGGCTAATGGCCTAATCGCCAGAACTCCGTTTCTCGACCGGCGTGTGGTGGACGTTGCTCTCTCCCTACCCCTTTCTTTGAAGATGCGAGGTTTGCGGGAGAAACACCTATTGCGAAAGGCAGTCACCTCGCTCGTGCCCAGCCAGCTCCGCGCACGACCCAAGCAGCCTTACCGAGCACCACAATCGGAGTGCTTTCCGTTTCACAGCAGGGACGAGGATCTTTCCTGGGTCCACGAAATTCTTTCCGAAAAGAGAATTGAGCGTGACGGCATCTTCGACCCAAGGGCGGTATCGACACTCGTGAAACGAAGTGAGAAGTCAACCGGTCAAAGCGCGCGAAACGAGATGGCCCTGGTAGCGGTCGTCTCCACTGGCCTCGTAATAGATCAATTCGTCATGTCATCCGGGAGATGATTCCATGCATGAGATTCGTGAAACACTGCGAGCCTTCGTAGTGGAAAACTTTCTGTTCGGACAACCCGATCCATCCATGACCGACGATGCTCCATTGGTGGAGAACGGAACATTGAACTCGACTGGAGTCCTAGAGCTGGTCGCTTTCATCGAGGAGGAGTTCGGCATCGAGGTCGACGACACCGAGCTACTCCAAGAAAACTTTGGAACAATCGGAGCGATGACGCGTTTCGTATCCCGAAAGACTACGGGGGTCTCTCATGGGTGACGGCAAGATCTCGAGTGGGGTCGGCAGAGCTGCTACGGACCAACCGAACCTTTGGGCCCAGCTGGAGATCGATCCGGAGGCCGAGGCGAAGAGAATAGCGAGCACGATCCAGCAGCATGTCCACGGTGTGCTGCGGCGCAGAGGAGTCGTTCTCGGACTGTCCGGAGGAGTCGACAGCAGCCTGGTTGCCGCATTGGCCGTCCAGGCTCTCGGACCTAACCGGGTTCTGGGTCTACTGATGCCGGAGCGGGAGTCATCGGCTTGCTCCTTGCGCCTGGGAAGGACCGTCGCGGAACGATTCGGTATCGAGGTGGTGTTGGAGGATGTCACGAAAACCCTCGAGGCCGCTGGCTGCTACGAACGGAGGGATACGGCCATTGCTCGAGTGCTTCCAGGATTTCGTCCTGGTGACAAGTGCAAGCTGGTTCGCCCAGGACTGCTCGAGCCCGCTGACGCGCGCTTATTCGCAATAGTCGTCGAGGGGCAAGACGGAGCAAGCAAACGCGCTCGCCTGCCACCGGCCGAGTACAGAGCCGTCGTGGCCTCGACATGCCTGAAGCAACGCGTTCGAAAGATGATGGAGTACCATCACGCCGATCGACTCGACTATGCCGTAGCTGGAACACCCAACAGGCTAGAGTATGCCCTCGGGTTCTTCGTGAAGGGCGGCGACGGCCTCGCCGACGTCAAACCAATCGCTCATCTATACAAGAGCCAAGTGTACCAGCTTGCAGAGCACCTTGGTGTCCCATGTGAGATTACGAGCAAGCCCCCCACGACCGATACTTATCCTTTGGAGTCATCTCAAGAGGAGTTCTACTTCGGGCTGCCTCACCGCCTGCTGGATCTCTGCTTGCACGCGCGCAATCACGGAATTTGCGCTGACTTGGTGGCGGAGCATACCGGTCTGAGCACCGAGCAGGTTCACACGGTACAGGGCGATCTTCGTGGCAAGCTCAGAGTTGCCGAGCGCCTACATCGACCTCCGATGGTGGTCGATCCGATAGCGGAGATTGTCTTCGGCACCTCTTTCGACTCGGAGCCAAGCAAGGAGGTTCGATGATCCCCTCGCCACCATCATCTACAAAGGTCATGAAGGTAAGGACCGATCTTGGAGAAAGAGGAGGCTATCTCTCTCATCGCTCCGAGCTACTCCACTTCGTCGAGCACCGGCCCACGGGGCAGCCCCGAGGCCATGTCCTTCTAGCTGGACCGCTCCCGGATGAACGCACGCACACTCACCTCACCTGGGTCAGGTGGTCACGTTTCCTCGCACAGCACGGCTTCCTGGTCTTGCGCTTCGACTACTCGGGCACCGGGGAAAGCACTGGACTCATAGAGCAGGCCACGCTGACGGCTTGGTCCGCGGATCTTGCTGCCGCCTTCGAGTACCTCAATCGTAATCGACGAGGCGAGCCCATGATTCTCCACGGGCTACGTCTTGGTGGGCTCCTGGCCACGCGGTCCTTCCATAACGGTCCGGCAAGTGCCCTGCTGACCTGGGAGCCCACCATGTCGGGGGACGCTCTGCTGGTCGATGCCGCGCGCAGGCAGCAGGCCGCCAACTTGGTTCAGGGCATCTCAGGCGCCGGTCCTGGGCCGAGAGCTCTCGCGTCGCGCCTGGACGAAGGAGAGACCGTCTCCATCAACGGCTATCCGTGGTCACCGGAGTTCTGGTCCGATGCCCGTGGCTGGTATCTGTCACGTCAAAGGTCGGAGGACAAACGCCCAAGCCTCCATCTCCGACTTCGTCGACACGTTTCGAAAGAAGACTCCTCTGCCTCGAGAACAGATCAGCCAGGGAGCGTCGCTGATGACACCGAGACAATCTCGATCTCCTGGCCACCCTTTTGGATGGTCGGTAACCGACTGGTCCACCAGCTAGATGCGCTCTTCCAGCGTTCTCTTGCCTTCATTGAGCAGACCACCAGATAGGTCGCACCGGAGCCGAGATGAAGCGCGAGCTCGTCGAAATACCTCTCGGAGAGCTGATGGCCGTGGGGACGGCCCATATCCCCGACAGGACCAACAGGACAGCGGCCGTTGTCCTGATAAACGCTGGACACGTTCCACGAAACGGCCATGGTGGGCTCGCGGTCTTGCTCGGCAATGAGCTGTGCCAAAAGGGCTGGCCTATCTTGAGAGTCGATCTGCCGGGGCTCGGCGATTCACCAGGCCCACTGCCTGAAAGAATAGAGTCGTTCTGGCTTGCACTGAAGGATGGCGTCCACGCTGCCTGGGTGGCCGCGGTAGCAAGTTGGACAAAAGAGGCATTTGGTGTCGAACGCATCATAATTGGAGGCGTATGCGGAGCGGCGGTGACGGCGGTCTTCACCGCCGACAGGTTCCCCGAAGCCGCACAGTCTCTTCTCCTGATCGAGCCCGAGCTCTTTACAAGCGATGGACCTCCTCCTTCTGGCGGGGAAGATCTTGGCTCATTGCCTCCACACAGCCGACACGAACGGCCTGCTTCTAGCATGAGCAGAACGAGCTCTCCTCTTCTCTCTTCCCTCGGCAGGCTGACCTCATCATGGCGATGGATGCGCCTCTTGTCTCGGCGTAGAGGGACTAGCCGCCTGCTTGGTGTCGTGCAGCGAACCCTGTTGAACGCGGCGCCCAATACCGGCCGCCTTCCCGATCGCACCAACCTCGAGCTCGTGGAGGCTTGGTCCAGGGTTTCTCGGCGAAAAGTCCCCATGCTGATACTCACTGCCAACGGGCTGCTCTGGGAGTCCTATTTTTTGCGCATCCGCCAAAGCATCTTTGGACATGAAGCGTGCAACGCCAGGCATATCTCCGTGGACGGCGCAAACCATGTCTTCAGCAACGAGGCGGCGAAGACCGCTGTTCTAAGCTCTGTCCCAAGGTGGCTCGAAAACGACCAGTCGATCTGAATAGAGGCTCGGCACCGTGGGAGCGAAGCAGATTCGGGGTGATTCTCGCCGCACCGACCCTCAATCGAGGGTCTCCTCCTCGACGAGGCGAAAGCTCTC
>SKWY01000408.1 GCA_007128675.1 Deltaproteobacteria bacterium
CGACGTCCCGTCCTGACCGGCCTGTCCTGCTCTGGATCCAACGCGGGCTCTCTTTCCTGGGGGACCAGGGTCGGGGGTGAGTCCGCCGGCAGAGGAACGTCTCCCTGGGCGGCGGCTCTGGCGTATCGCGCCAAGACCAATCGCCCATGATCGTCAACCTCCACGAGACCCCCTTTCGAATCGACGAGCACCGCAACGCCCAGCGTGGCCCCATCCCCTCGGCGCAGGCCAACGATCACTCTTCCGTCCTTCGGCACCTCGAGTCGGGCCCGGAAGAAGCCTCTTTCATCGGGCGCCACCTTCCCGAGGCCGCCGATCGCTGCCCGAGGCTCGAACCGAAGCGATGGGAGATCCACCTTTGGTGTGGGTAAGGGAGAAAGGAAGATCTCCACGCGCCTGTTGGTGGCCTGGTTGCGCGCGCCTACACTGGGCACACGGGGCTCGCTGCTTCCAAGGCTTCGAATCTCGATCCGGTCATCGGGCAGGTCATGGCCTGACAGCCAGGAGGAGATCGCGCTAGCTCGCGCTTCGGAAATGGCTTCGGCCTCATCTCCAAGGCTCGCATCCACGTGAACATCTATTCGCAAGCTTCGTCGAGGCTCATCGGCCATCTCTTCCAGTAGTGGGAGAAGAACTCTCTTCAGTCGCGACGCCAGACCATCATCGGGACCGAATAGGTCCCCATCACGCTCGTCCACCACCAGCTCGAAAGGAGTCTCTCTACGCTCTCCAAATCCGACGCCCATCGTGCGGACAGGGCTACGGGCCGCCACGCCATCGACACCGAGAACGAGAAGCCAGTAGCCATAGAGCCTCTCCTTCTCCAGCTCCGCGGCCCCTTCGGGAAGATGAAGATATGGAGGCGGCCCACCCTTTCCGCCCGTGGAGAAGACCTCGTCCCATTGACGAGGCTCTCCCCTGTCCGTGGTAGCTGCCGGGATCTCGGCCATGACCAGGCGCCAGTCCGCCACCTCGCCGGTCACGGCGGTATGGAAGAACAGGTCATCCGAGGAGCTAACGTTCAAGGAAGACACGCTGGAGCTTCGAAAGTCGGGCCTGTCCTTGTTTCTCGTAACTCGAACATCGGCTCTCAAAAGAGAGACTGGCTCGTTCGCCACGGCCAAGCCCAGGGCCGAGGCGTTTCCAGAAATGGGAACCTCGTAAACGGAGCGGTCAACGACCACATCCACAGTCTCCGGCGCCACCTCATCGAGATCGCATGATGCTCTCCAGCTCAGAGTCGTATCGAGTCCAGGGGTCACATGGATCGGCCGAGCCGCCGGATCGAGGAGGGTAACACCAGGGGGCAAGGTGCGCTCGTCCAGCTTCAAGAGCCTCATCCCCGCGGGGACTCGCTGCAGATGCCATTTGCCCGCCCCGTCGGTCACCGTGTAATGGCCCATGTCGGCATGTATCCTGACGCCGATGAGGCCACGATCTCCCGGGTTCTGGTTTCGGTCAAGATCGTGATCGCAGTAGACCTTGCCGTACAAGGTAGCAAGATCGAAGAGGGGATCGGGGACGATGCGAACCGCGGCCTTTGCCTTTGCGAGCAAGAAGTTGTCCAGAAGAGCGGAAGCCTGATTCTCTTTCTCTCCAGTTCTCGCATCCGCCGATACTACGAGCGTGTAGCGCACCTCGATGGATTGGCCCGCAGGCAGGTCATAGGGTCCGTAGGTCAAGATCTCGCCGACTGCTCGTCTCGATGAGTCGGTGACGAGGCTCCTAGGCTCTTCGCGCCGACTTGGACAACCCAGGGTCTCCTCGCCAAGTCGAGGGCAGAGCCTCTCCTTCGCGCCCTCGGGTGTCCTGATGAGCCTCACGGCGCTTGAGGTACCCCTGACGTAGCGCATTCCATCAGGCACCAGGTCCCTTATGGACAGCCCCACGGAGAGGTCGTCCTCGACCAACATGTCCTTTTCGGAACGATTGGTTACGGTGACGGTGTAGGGAACCAGCTCTCCGATTGTCGCGGTAGACCTTGCGGCCACCTTCCGAACGGAGATCAACGACTCCAGGGCGTCCAAGGGAACATGGTTGTTGGTTACCTCGTCCTCGGGACCGCCAATACTGAACCTAAGCCAGTAGTCCGAGGGTCCGCTCGGATCGGGAGTCGGACTCTCGACAGCCGCTCCTGGAGGAGCAAAACCTGGGGAAGCAGGCACGGTGCTCGATGGAAAAGCCAACCGGGGAGCTGGCGGGACTATGCTCAACCTATAAGCCGTAGGCGGATCGGAAGCTGGCACATCGAACCTATAGAAGCCCTCGGCGGCACCGCTGGGCGTCACCTGTCCCTGCTGGCCTTCCGGTAGGCACTCCGCACCTACCGGCCTTGGGAGCAGGTCATCCTCCGAGGCTCCGACGAGGGGATCGGTGGTCGTACCGATGGGACTCTGGTCCTCGTCGCAAGGAAGAGGGGCCTCACCGAGCATGCTGTCATCGTAGAGAAGAAACGCGGCAGCACCCCGTATGCTCTCCGCCGAGCCCGCTCGGTAAACGACACCAGAGGGATCTATCAAGCCGTCACGCACCGAGATCTGATCCGCGCGCACCTCATCGGTCTTCAGCTCCATGAAGCGGGTCCCCGTCGGCGAGGCGAAGGACAGCTCGTAACGAACCGGCGCTAGGCCAAGGAGCAGGTAACGGCCTTGCTCGTCAACCGTAGTCTCGAGGGCAACGAGGGGATCGCCGTCGTCCTTGAGCTGCTCGAGGGGCGAAGCGATGACCCTGAAGCCAGGGAAAATAGGGTCTCCCTCATTGTACTGACCGGTCCCGTCGAGGTCTCGGTACACCCGCCCGACGAAACCGCCCGACCCCAAGGCTGCTCCAACTATCAGCCTGACCACGTTCGTCTCGACCGAAGGCGTATCCTCGGCTTCGATCACTGCCACGTTCTCCAGGATTGTGCCTAGAGGGGCCCGGCCGTCCACGGCGACCACGAACGAAAAGGACATGGACGCTCCAGGATCGAGGACTCTACTGCTCGAGATGATGACCCGCCCGCGCCCGTGCGCTCCAGCGGGTGCCGTCTCGAATGTCACCTGCTCATCCGATGACACATCCGCTCTCACGAAGGTCGTGCTCGCTGGCACATCGTCGGTGAGCGTCACGCCACGAACCGGTGCGTTACCGGTGTTTCGAACAGAGATCGTGTACCGCAAGAGATCGCCTGGCTCTACCCTGCCGCCATCCATATCCTCAACTGACTTGGTGGAAGTCGAGATATCACGCACCGGGGCCTCCCCAATAGGGATGACCGTCGGCTGAGCGCCCGGCGTCGAGGGATCGGCATCGGTAAGCTCTCGCACCAGGCTTCCCATCGGTCCCATCGCCTCTATCTCGCCCTGATTCACCAGCGTGGAAGGAGCATGATCGAGCACCCTCGCCTCGAATCCGATGATGGCCCGCTCCGAGGCAAGAATCCTTGGAATGGACACTCTAACGACGCCGTCAACGACGGAGCCGCCATCACCATCTTCATGGTCGGAAAGCGGCTCTCCGTCCAGAGTCAAAGTGTCCGGGATAAAAGCTGATCCCCATGGCAAGGCATCCGTAACCGTGACGTCGGTCGCCGGCACATTTCCCCGATTGATGACTGCTATCTCGTATGCCACCGAGTCTCCCGGTTCGACGACTCCCGGCACATTGAAGTCCTCGACCAGCCGCCAGGTCTTGGTGGAGCCCGAAAGGTGCAAAGACTCTCCGACGAAGACCAGTGTCGGATCCCCCTTCTCCGGCGTCCTCGGATCTCCCGTGCCGACAACAGCGGTCCTATCGCAAGAGACGAAGCCCTGGTTCGAGATCACCGTGCCACCTGGAACGTCGGGATCCACCTCGACGCGAAAGACGACGACGGCTGCTTCATCGTCAGGCAAGGCGCCATCATCGGCGAGCAGCGTTCCAGGCAGAGTTCCAGGGCGGGCGGAGTTGACGGCAACTCCCGAGGAAAGGGGGGATGCTCCACCAGGCGCATCGGGAATCGGCTGGTCGTTCAACTTCGTCGAGCCGGGAACATACGAGGTCCAAGCGGGAACGGAGTCGACGAGCGTGACGCCGGTGGCATCCTCCGTACCATCGTTGATGATTACCAACATGTACTCGAGGA
>SKWY01000088.1 GCA_007128675.1 Deltaproteobacteria bacterium
AAGGTGCAGCCTGCTCGGGAACGACGGGTCCCCCCGTCGACGGGTGCTTCGCCGTCCCCGGTCGCGCGTACCGAGAATGCCTCGAGCTCGTCAAGCTCGATTGAGCCCGAAAATAGGGAAGAAGACCCTTTGGCAGCCATGACTGGGCTCGACAAGGATGATGATCCCTTCGCCTCCCTCGGGGAGCCGGTAGGAGACGATGAGCCCGCTGCCCCCTCCAAGGATTCGGGGCGGGACGAAAGCCTCTTCGCTTCTGCCGAAATGGCTGACAAGGACGAAGAGTCGTTCATTTCAGCGAGCAGCTCCGATGATGAAGCCTCTTCGGTACCTTCCTTGGAGCCCTCGGCCCGTCGCGAGGATCTCTTCGCGATGCCCGAAGATGAGGCAAAGAACAGAACAGCTTCAGGACAGGCCAAGGACCCTGGCCTAGATGCTCCTTTGTCGGCGATGAAGGGCCCTGAAAAAGGGGCGCGCGCGTCTGGAGCCGATCCCGAGGGAACCGACGAGAAGACCTCGCAGGCTGACGAGACGCCAGAGGATCCATCGGAGCGAGGGCAAGAGGAGCCGGGTTACCGGATCCGGAAGCTCGATGGCCGGACCCTCGGGCCATATGACCTCGCGACTCTGAATGAAATGGCCGAGAAGGGAGAGATTGCTCCAGGTGAGCAGCTCGCTCGTGGCGAAGACGAGTTTCGGCTGCTTTCTCAGTATCCCGAGGGTCGTGCTCTCTTGGAGAAAGCGGCCGGGAGCTATGGGGTCAGAGCTAGGCGTGATGCTTACCGGCAACCGAAGCGGCGAGCATGGCCGGCTGTCCTGGGTGTTACCTTCTTGGTGGTCGTCGTTGGCGGACTTGTGACCTACTTGATGAGACCCGAGTGGATTCCCGCATCGGTAAGTGAGAGCCTCGCTGCGCTGCTCGAGCGTCCTGCCGCCATGCCCGACAACCCGGTCCTCGTAGACCTTCCGCTGTATCGTCTACAGGTGCTCGAAGTGGGGGGAGAGCCCCGTGAACTACTTTCTCGGGCCAACTCCCTCATGGCGAAGGATACACCTTCCAGCTATGGGCAAGCCGACATGGCCTTCAAGGCCGCCCTCTTGGTCGAGCCTCACAACCCCGATGCGATCGGCGGGTTCATTCTAAACACTGTCTTCATGCATGCCTGGAGCCCAAGTGCCTCGAAGCTGCAAAGGCTTCTCGCTTATACGCGATACCTCGAGGCCACTGCTCCCGACCATCCGGGCTCCTTGGTGTCCCGCGCGGCGATGAGCTGTGTATTGGGTGCCGACATGTTGAATGCCGGGCTCATGGCGAAGAGGGCGGTCGACGCTCTTGAAGAAGATGGTCTGGCTAGGCTCGTCTTTGCGCGAGCGCTCGCGGGAACCAATCAAGAGAAGGCCATTGCTCTTTTGTCTTCGATGGAACAAGAGGAAGATGCGCCGGCCCGGGTTTCGTTGGAGCTTGCATCGGTCTGTATGAGCGCTGGAGATTTTGCCTGCGCAAAGAGAGCTCTGCGTAATCGCCTCGAGATGGAGCCCTATCACCAGGAGGCCACTTCTTCTCTAGTCGATCTCTTCGTCCTGACAGGGCATCTTGGGGAGGCCAGGCAGCTATACCAGGGCATTTTGTCGAATGACCCTCGAAGGGCCGATGCGCTCTTGGCCCTGGCGATTCTGGACTATCAGGTCGAAGGGGATCTTGTGGCCGCCCGCCGAGGTCTCGAGGGGGCTCTGGAGCTGCGTCGTGATTTCGGAGGACAGGAGTTGGATCTGCGGATCCGAGTGCATGAGGCCATCCTGGCGCGTCTAGGCGGTCAACCTGATGAAGCCAAGCAGGCGTTGTCGGCAGTCTTCGAAGTGGATCCCCATAACGGGCCCGCCAGCTACCAGCTGGTCTTGCTTGCTCTCGAGGAAGGAGACTTGGCGGTGGCTTCGTCGCGACTACCGGCGGCAGTAGCCGGAATCGATGAGCCCGCGCGCAGGTTCTTGCTTCGTTCTCTGGTCTACGCTTCACGGGAAAACTTCGATGAAGCAGCTCGAGAGGCCAGACGCGCCATGGCGGCTTGGCCGGATGCACTGGAACCTCTGCTGCTTACCGCTTCTTTGGAGGCTCGACGCGGTCGAACGCGAGCGGTTCATGGCTTGCTTCGCCAATCCGTTTCAATGGATCCCCTTGCCGCGCGCCAGAACCGTGAGCTTACGGACTACTGGGACGGGGCGCAGCTGGAATCGAGGATTCTCGAGGGCTTCGATTCATTCGTGGAAGCGCAACCCAGACAGGCAATGGCTCATTTGGGGCGTGGAATCGCCAGATGGTTCGTCGGGGATCGGCAGGGGGCAAGAGCTTCGCTTTCCGAGGCAATCCGTCTAGACGAAGACAATATGGCTGCTTTCGTCCACAGGGGAGCCATCGATCTGGAGGCAGGGAGACTCCCAAGGGCTGCTCGAGATTTTCAAAGCGCCGCCCAGGCAGAGGCTACCCATCCGATGCCCCAGTATTTGATGGGCCGGGTCGAGGAAAGAAGAGGTGCCCGAGAGTCGGCCAGATCGGCTTATCGAAATGCACTATCGGCGGATCAAGCTTTTGCTCCCGCCCGTGTTCGTAAGGCATTGCTACAAGCTGGGGCAGGCGAAAAGGAGCAAGCCGTCGAGGTCTTGCGGTCCTTGGTGGCCTCGGAGGAGGCGAGCATTGCTGCCCAGGTGGCTTTGTTCGAGATTGCCAGGTAGCTTGGGATAAGCTGACGGCCGCCCGGACCAAGGTTTTCGAGGCACTCGACAAGGTGCGCTTTCGAGGCGTCCATTTTCGCGGCGACATGGGCAGCCAGGACTTGTTTTTGTCCTTTGAGGGCCCGTCGACCTTGCTCGCGGCATTAGAGGGCAGGCTGCTAACGCCTAAAGCCCAAAAGGCCCAAACCCAGCATTGCGGGACCTACTACGGGAAGGAAGGCGGCGATGGAGGGAGAGAGCATCCCGGAGAGGCCCATGGCGCGGCAGACGGCAAGTAGGGTCCAAACACAAAAGGCCACGGCGATTGCTCTTGCGGCTGCGTCCACGTGGGTATGAGGCGGCCACCGTAGGCCCATCCCAAGGGCTACCAGGGTGAGGGCCAAGCCTAGAAGAGGCATGGTCCATCGGGTCTGGGCTTCTAGCTCGAAGGGAAGCGTCGGTTGGCCGCGAGCTTTGCGTAATGAAGCGGCCTGCCGGAGCTCTTGCCGAGTCAGTGCTTCGGGATGAGCACCGACACCGGCGAAGTGGGAGGGATCCTCGAGCTCCGGGATTTCGGAATGGAGCATGACGAGGGCGTCATCACTCTCTAGGGACCAGGAGGTGATATTACCGAAAACCCATCGACTCCCATCGTGCTCGACCTCATCCACATGGGTGATGCCCGTTAGCCTTCCTTCAAAATGGTCATATCTCCAGAGGCCGGTCAGTTGCCGTCCCTCTTCCCTGACGAGCTGTGCGTGATAAAGGCCGTCGCCGCCGGCGGCGAACCATCGTTCTTGCCTGTGAAATGGACTCCAGGCCGAACGCATACGCCCCAGCTCTTCCATCTGGAGACGCGTGGAGCGCTCGACGCCCTGGGGTGCCACATGCTCCGCCAGAAGCAGGGCCGCACCAGCCAATAATGCCGAGACTACGAGTGCTGGAGCGGCAAGCAGCATGGAGCTGGCTCCCGCGGCTCTGAATGCGAGTAGCTCTCGACTCCGAGCAAGATCGGTTATCGAGAAGAAGACGCCAAGGAGCACGGCCACCGGCAATGCCTGTAGCGCAAGGCTCGGTGCAAGGTTGGTGTAGATTTCGAGCAGCAGGCGGAGGGAATCTTCTCGCTCCACCAGTTGCTGGCTGATCTCCGCCATATCGGCCATGGCCAAGAGCAGGGTCGCGGCAAGGAGCGAAAGCAGGATTCGCTGCCCAAAGACCTTTAGGAGCATTTTCCAGCAAATCATCGCCGTACCGCCAATATCAAGAGCATGATGCCAAGAGTCAGGGTAAGCACGTTGGGTGCCCAAAGTAGGGCGGGGACGGACGCCTTATCCGCCATGGCGAGGTTCTCGGCTATTCTCATCAGAAGGTAGTAACCCAGCATCACTCCTATTCCG
>SKWY01000504.1 GCA_007128675.1 Deltaproteobacteria bacterium
CCGTCTTCCGGGCAGCGAGCCTTTCGACGATCGGGCTCAATGGCTAATACAGCCCGACCACGAGATCATCGTCCCGCCGGAGATCCCACCCTTGGATTTTGTCCGCCTCGCAAGCGTCTCGAGCATCGTGCGCGCCGACGTAGTTTCGTTGTTCCAGGTCTCGCCCGAGTCGGTTGCTCGCGCTACACGATGCGGGCTCGACGCCGGTGAGATTCGAAAGCGCCTCGCTTCTCGAGCCTCCGGCGACCTTCCAGAGGGGCTGGGACTTCAAGTCGAGGACTGGGCACGCCAGGCCTCTCGCCGGCTCGGCGAAATAGGGGGGGGCCAGGAGCGGGGCGGCTCCTCCTCTTCCTCTCGAATCGATCTCGTTGGAGGAGGGAGGAGCCCGACGTCCTTGGCGCCCCATCGCCAGCCACCTTTGGCCCCACTACCATCGGGGCCAAGAAGAGAGTGGAAGCCCGCCATCAGAAACTTTAGAAGAAAAGCAACGCGCTCCCTCGAGGAAGGCCGCGCCACGGAAGCTCGAGAGACCCCCGAGTGATTGGCACAACCATGAAGATCTTCACTACGACAATCGAGGTCTCGACCACACGTCACCGAGAGATAGTCGACATTACGTCCCAGGCACGCAGTCAGGTGCGGGCATCGGGAGTGGAGACGGGCACCTGCTCCCTGTATGCGCAAGGAGCCACCGCGGCCCTGATGGTGCAGGAGAATGATGATCCGAACATATGCGATGACGTCCTCGACTGCCTCCAAAGGCTCGTTCCCGCGGGACAGTGGAAGCACGACCGCATAGATGGCAATGGAGACGCTCATATCCAAGCCGGTATTGTCGGCCCAAGCGAGGTCATACCAATTCGAAAGGGAGATCTCGCCTTGTCCACCTGGCAGAACGTTTTTGTCTGCGACTTCGACGGGCCAAGGCGCTCCAGAAAGATCCTCGTCACCATCATGGGCGAGTAGCCCGAGTTTTTCGGTCCTACTAGTGTCGCGCCTCTGGAGAGATTGAGTTAGCTTTCATTCCCATGGAGGGGACTCGCCTTGGTCGCTACAGGCTAGAGCGACGACTGGCGGCCGGGGGAATGGCCGAGGTCTTCGTTGCAACCGTCGAGGGGGCGGCGGGCTTCGAGAAGTCCGTGGCAATCAAGCGGATACTCCCTCACCTTTGCGAGGATCCGGACTTCATCGAGATGTTCCGTGAGGAAGCCAGGCTTGCATCCCGCCTTTCTCACGCCAACATTGCTCAAGTCTTCGACTTCGATGAGATCGACGGTCAATGCCTCCTCGCCATGGAATGGGTGAACGGCAAGGATCTTCGGAAGGTGCTGCGTGCGGCCGAGAAGGCCGGCCGTCAACCGTCTCCCGCCCGCGCCGCGTTCATAGCTCGGGAGGTGGCCAGGGCTCTGCATCACGCACACACGGCCCCCGCCGCCGACGGCAGGCCTCTTTGCCTCGTGCACAGAGACGTCTCGCCTCAAAACGTCCTGCTATCCTTCGCGGGAGAAGTGAAGCTCACCGACTTTGGTATAGCCAAGGCCGCCACCCGATCCATTGCCACGAGCACCGGAGTAATCAAGGGCAAGTGCGCATACATGAGCCCGGAGCAGACGCGCGGCGAAGACCTGGACGCTCGAAGCGATATCTTTGCCCTGGGCATTGTTCTCTTCGAGGCCTTGACGGGCCGCCGCCTCTTCACCGGCCAGTCCGACATGGAGATCCTGCGCGCCGTCAGAGAACGACCGGCTCCGGTTCCTTCCGATCTTAGGGCCGATGTGCCAAAGGACCTGGACGCCGTGGTCATGCAGGCACTTTCGAAGAATCGAGATGAGCGGCAGAAGAGCGCGCTCGAGCTCGAAACCGCCCTTACCGAAATAGTTCTTCGACATGCCACGGGAGCCGACGATCTCGACTTCTCGGCTTGGCTCGGTGATCTCTTCGAGAGCGATAACAAAGAGGAGATCGTAACGAGAGGCGATATCCGGGCCAAAATGGGGGACCGAAGAGGCGAGACGCGGCAAGACAAGGCGCAGGAAGAAGACAAGGCGCAGCCACAAGACGAGGCGCAAGACAGGGCGCGGCAAGACAAGGCGCCGCCGCCATCGAGCCCCACTCCGCCGGAGCCACTAAGAGCAGGCGGCCCTGCGCCACAGGCGCCAGGTGGCGGGGAGGCATTGACCAAGGACCTTCCGGCGTCCACGCCCAAAGGGCGACGAGCACTGCGACATGCCCTTATGGCTTTGGCGGCCATCGGCATTGGCGCCGCAATCACGATGACTCTACTGCTCCTTCCCGCGAGGCAGACGCAGCCTCCGGGCGAACCGGCGGCACATCCGGAGAGTCAGGAGCCCGAAGAGTCTCCAGCTTCCATGAGCCAGCACAGCGGTCCGCTTGCCGGCCGCGAGGATATGATTGAAGCGTCCCCGTTGCTTCCCCTGGCAAGCGCACCAAAAGAGAGCCTAGAGGCTTCGAACAAGGCGCCAAGCGAGCGCCCACTCGAGGCTTCTGAAGGAGACGGAGCCACCAGCCCGGCACCACGAAGGCTCTCCACTCCAAGGCCGCCTAGAAGATCCGCGGAGGCTGAACGCCGGCCAGGTGGTAGCCGAAGCTCGCCCGGGGCTCGACAGGAGAGCCCCAGCATCGAACGCCCAGTCGGCATCGCGACAGTCCTCTCGCCGCCGCAAGAGACTCGAGCCCAAACGGAGGAGCCGTCTCGGCTGCTGCCGGCGGGGACGCGTCTAACGGCTCGGCTAATCCTTGGCGTCAGGACCGATGGACGAGCACCGGTGGAGGCAAGGCTGGTGCGAAGCGGTGTGGCAGGCAACGACGTGCTCCTACCAAGAGACACCAGGTTGCTCGGTAGAGCCATGGGCAGAGGCGAGCGGGTGGCAATAGAGTTCGACCGAACGATCTTGCCGACGGGAAGAGAAGCGCGGATCAGCGCCGTCGCGTTCGGTGGCGACGGCCACCCGGGACTGCCCGCACTCGATGTGTTGACCTCCGGTGAGGCGAAAAGCGGCGATGGCGAAGTGCTCACGCTAGCGCCAGGCACGGACTTGACGGTAGTTCTTACGGGCGATCTCGTGCTTCCTTGATGAGCTTTCTTTTCGAGCAGGCCGGATGCACCCACGAGCCTCGGCTTGCTAAAAAGGGTGCGCCTGTGTTTCGCCGCAAAGAGTCGAGCTAGCCGCCTGGGGGCGAGTAGCGTCTCTCGGCTACAACATCATCGAACCTGCGAAGAAGATCAGATAGACGATGATGCCGACTATGGTGAGGACGCAGGAGATGTATCCTAGTACGAGGCCGACCATCGCCATGCCGCGGCCCGGTAGATAAGGCTGGTCTCGATAGCGACTAAGAGCCATATGTCCCGAGATGATTGCCGGTATCCCTGCAAGGCAGCCGCACATGCATAAGCTCAGGATGCCCAAAACCAGGCTTACGACGCTGACCCCGGGAGTAGCAGGAGGAGGCCCGCCGAAACCCTGGCCATGAGGAGGAGGCGGCGGAGCGCCTGGATGACCATGGGAACCGTAGCCTGCCCCGCCGTGACCTGCGCCCCCTCCTGCCCCGTGTCCATAGCCACCAGGACCCGAGCCATACGGCGAGTGTCCGTCGGTCATTAGCTTGCTCCTTTGGAAACGAATCTTTTAGCAATCTCGAATAAGCCGCAAGAACGTACAGGTTCTCTAGGATGAGCGTCAATCATTGAATCGGATGACGAGTCCTCGTTATCTGCCGAGGGCGCTCGGATAACGGGCATATCGATCGCTTGGGATGAAACGGGGGACTTCGGTGTCGGATCCGAGTGCTACGGTTCGTAGCGTTCTTGCTCAACCCACCACCGGCCCCCCGTGCCGGGCGCTTGTTCCTGGGTGCAATCAAGTGTTAGCGTTCACCGTGTTTCAGCCTAGGGTCGCCCCGGATCCCGAGGTCAAGCTCATCCTCGCCCGCGGGTGTCCTTTAAGCCAGGGGAGAGTATGACGGACCGTTTCTTCGATAGGCCGATCCTGAACTCGCCCTACGAGTACCCGGCCCTGCACTGGGAGCTGGACTCCAGCGGTCAACCGACCAACAAGATCATCGAA
>SKWY01000273.1 GCA_007128675.1 Deltaproteobacteria bacterium
CGGGCCTGCTCGTTGCCAAGCCCTTTGCCGTGGGCTATCGGGTGGAGCACCCGCAGAAGTTGATCGACAGTGTTCAGTACGGCAGGTGGGCCGGACATCCTGCGCTGCCGGCTGCCGAATACGATCTCGCCGTCAAGGGCGTCTGGCGAGGTGTTTGGTCGTTCTGCATGTGTCCCGGCGGGGTCGTGGTGCCCACCCCAACTGAACCTGATGGCCTGTGTGTGAACGGGATGTCTTCTTCTCGGCGGGCAGGCCGCTTCGCCAACAGCGCCATCGTGACGGAGATTAGGCCGGAGGACTGGGCGCGCGCTGGGTTTGGGAACGATGCTCTGGGCGGCATGCGTTTCCAAGAGAGTGTCGAGCGAGCCGGCTACATTGCAGGTGGAGACATGTACAAGGCTCCGGCCCAAAGGCTCACGGACCTGTTGAAGGGCAAGGTTGGCCATCTACCTTCGAAGAGTTCGTATCCGCGGGGGCTCACCCCTGCCGACCTTGGCGCCTTGTACCCGGGCTTCATCACGGAGGAGCTGTGTCGAGGAATCGAGGCGATGGGCAAGAGAATGCGTGGCTTCGTGACGGAGGAGGCGGTGCTCATAGGCGTTGAGACGAGGACCAGCTCCCCCGTGTCCTTCCCACGCGATGAGAACGCTCGGAGCAGGGCGCTGGACGGCCTATATCCGTGCGGCGAGGGATGTGGGCATGGCGGCGGTATCGTATCGGCCGCGGTGGATGGCCTGCGAGCGGGCAGAAGCTTGGCACGGCGCCTGGGAGCGGAAAGTCACGGCGACCAATGATTCGATAGCAAGGTCGGCCATGATTGAGAGAGGCGACTACTTGGCGAAAAAGCTCGTTTGGGCTGCGAGCCGCACAACGCACGTCCGTTAATCCTTGGCTCCATGGACTCCCAGCGCTGATCCAAGGAAGGAAGACTCGCCTACCATGGGGCGATGGCCGCGGGGCTTCGAGCCGATCGCGTTTTGTTGGAGGGAGATAATGAGGTAGGCTCGAGTGCTGGGCGAGCGGTGCCCCTCAATGACTAACCGGGCGAGCACCAATTCACAGGAACCGATGCGAACACTCGACGATTCATTAATTCAACGCACGGAGGGCAGGATGAACAGGCTCACATTTTTCTTGACGGCTCTTCTTACCATTTCTCTCGCACTCACCGGCTGCAAGCGAGACGTGCAGCCCGATCCCATACCGGACTCGCCTTCACCCAAGGAGGCTCTCGAAGAAGACCAGGCTGCCGACGCAGACCACGGTCTGAGTGGTGCAGATGAAGATGCTCGGCCCTTTTCCTTGAGAATGGCGGACGGCACTGAACTCGAGTCAGTATCCTACGATCAACTAACTGAAGGACTACAGTCCCTGGACAGTGATAACTTTTTTCTCGTTTTGTCCAGGGACGATGATTTCATCCAGACCGCAGTCAGCGAAAACGGTTACATTGTCGAATACAGTGAAGGCGGTAATCACTATACGTCGGCCGAAATAGTCTCCGAGGAAGAGATGATGCGTTTCTTTTCGATGTACTACAACGGGGAAGACGGCTGGAAGGACCTTTTTGAATGGAAGGAACACTAAGGTCTGAAAATCTGCGGGAATAAAGGTAAGAGACAAACACAAATGGCAGCCCGCTATTGCGGGCTAGTTTGTCTTTGTCGCTTTGCGAAACACCAGGCCCTGAGCAGACGATCTCGGGGTTGGCTTTGGCTGCCCGTGGCAACCTTTTGAAGCCGGTAGCAGAGCACTATGCCGATCCAATTGGTCGATAAAGAATCGGGGTCAATCCGACGAGTCCTCGAAGCAGCAACGCTCTGCTCCGCAGACCATTGGAGGAGCCTCCTCGCAAATCAGGCCTTCATCGCAAGTGTCATCGAGATAACAAGGCTGGCCTTGACCGCCGACATTATCCCCATAGGAAGATGAGCAGCACATGTACGCGCCGCAAAAAGCAGAAGCATCTTGGTCGCATATCAAGTAGCCATCGCACGTATCATCTTCGTAGCAGGGTTCAGCAATGCCTCCCGCAACGAAGCAACAGCTGTCTTCATCGCACACGAATGCTGGAGCCATTAGGCACGCAAGCTCGTCGCTGCAGGTGCCGTCGGGGTAGCATGGCTCGCCTTCCGAGCCAAAGCCGTCCGAATCGGCGAGGCAACAAGACGGCAAATGACCGCAAGACACCGAGTCATCGATGCAAACCAGGTCGTGATTGCATGTCCCATCGATATGGCATTCTTGACCAAGGCCACCGGTCTCCACGGGTGCCTCCAAGCAGCATGCCTCGAAAGGATGGCATTCGGAGGGCTCTGGAGAGCAGACTAGCCCTCGATTACATGTGCCGTCTGAATGACATTGTTGCCCTAGATCTCCAGTCTCCTCGGGCTCCTCTGGTTCGGGAAGACAACAGTAATCGTGTGGATGGCACGATATCGGATTGAGTGTACACACGAGGTCGCCATCGCAGGAGCCATCGGAGTAGCACGGCTCGCCTTCTCCCCCTTCGTCACCGTTTGGAGGAGGCTCGATGGGTCCATTTCCATTACCGTTTGGAGGCTCCTCTTCGTCCTGGCCATTGCATGAAATGAGCAGGACGAGGAGCAACGAAGACAATACTCTCCAAACGCTGCTATCTAGAGTGAATGCTCGCATGTAGATTGACCAAAGGCAGGGGTTTTCATTGGAAGACAATCTCGGATGAAAAGGGCATTTCCTCGATAAACCAGCTCGCTCCATCCACCACGGGCGTCGAAAGATAACTGTCCCAGTCAATCCATACCTCTTCGAAGTACGCATCACGAAGGACACCGCTGAACCGATCGCCGTCTGTGTCTCCGATTTCCTCGACCACCAGCTCTCCAGCAACCCCAAGAAAGAAGTCGCAGCTATCGGGATCAGGGCCTGCGCAATTCGTCTCGAGGAGCAAACAGGTGGAACAGGATTGGTAGTTGGTATCGGATGGATGCTGTCCAATCTGATGCGTCCCTGGCTCAAAGGAAGGCTCTGGCGTATTCTCGCCCCACATCTCGATCTGCAAGACGTCGCCCACGATATCGATTGCTTCGTAAATCAGATAGCGATCTCCGAACCAATCGGTACCACTGACAGTGCTTTGGCTTATCGGCTCGAAGCCCTCGAATTGATGAAGGGGGCGATCCCCGCAGTCACCTTCCATACAGATCTGCCCCTCGTCGCAATCAGAGTCATTGAGGCACTCGACGCAGGTGTTGCTGCTTGGCTGGCAGTAAGGCTGCTCTGCGGTACAACCGTCGTCTTCGAGGCATTCAACACAGTCGCCAGAGGCCGGGTCGCATATGAGCGAATCAGGACAAACCGAATGATAGACGCATGAGAGCTCTCCCTCTAAAGCAATCGACCACTCGAGCCCTGGAATGCACCAAGTGGGGGATGAAGCCTCGAAGGAATTGTTTTCAAAATCCCATCTCTGCAGCATAACGTCGGTGAGCTTGCCGCTGAACGGATCTCCCTGATTACCAAGCTCGGTAATCTCAACCTCTCCTTGATAGGCAAAGTAGACTTCCTCTATTTCATCCCATGCGTTGGTGACAAATATAGTGACACAAACAGAGCATGCTTCGGGAGTGGATTCAGAGTCCAAAGAATAAGTGCCGACCCCATCAAAGGCAGAATCCTCGGCGCCCAGCCACCAATCCACAACGAGTACAGCAGGGCTCGTTGCGGATTCGATGTTTGCGACGTAGCTGAGTACTCCATCTTCAGCAAGATTCCAGGTAGAGATTCCAAGGTCATCCACGACTTCGGAAGTCACGAAATCACATTCCATTGGAAGCCGACACTCATTGTCGATGCAGTCGGGACGAGAGCTGGAAACACAATGCCCGTCCTCGACGCACTCCACACACTCTCTCGCCTCTACGTTGCAGTACGGAAGGGCTGGATGATTGCAATCCTCGTGTGAGGCGCAGCCCTCCTCTTCCTCATCCTCCTCCTCGCAGACGTAGTCGATACAGACTTCGTTGGGAGCACAGTCCGACTCACTCCTACAAGGGACACAGTCGCCTAGCAAGTTGCAGTACGGGGCTGACGCCTCGGTGCA
>SKWY01000002.1 GCA_007128675.1 Deltaproteobacteria bacterium
AACGACGAACCAGATGCGTCGAGGTGCTGTACGGTGCGAGAGAGATCATCGGCAACTCGAATGAGCTGGTCGGCATCCGCTCCCACGTCGGTAACCGCACCGCTGACCTGAACGTTGGCGTCGCGTAGAATCTCATGCGCCTTCTTGACCGCGTTCACTCCCTGCTGGAGGCGGACCATGGCTCCAATCGCAGCGCTTCCGCTGGCCGCCTGATCCTCGGCGGCTCGACGCGCCTGTTCCGTCAACGAGGTCATCTGCTCCGTTTTCTTTACGATATCCTTCCCAACGACGACCTGTTTGTTGGCGGCCTTGGAGACCTCCTCCACGCGGGCCGCAACGAGATGAGATGCGTCGGCGACGCGCTTCCCTTCGCCTTCGAGCTGGGTAGTTTTCTGCACGGTCGACTCCACCGCCGAGAACGTTCGGGAGACGGTGGTGCGTATCTCTTCCAGGGCCTGCGACGCCTTCTTGCCAAGGAGGAGCCCCGCAGTCGTTTGGGATCTTCCCTCACTCATGACCGTTACGGCTTGGGAGACATCGCTTTGAACATCCTCGACCAAGGCGCTAATCTCACGGGTTGATGCACCGGTGCGCTCGGCCAGATCTCGGATCTGATCGGCCACCACGGCGAAGCCGCGGCCGTGCTCGCCTGCTTGAGCGGCCAGAATGGCGGCATTCAAGGCAAGGAGGTTGGTCTGCTCCGCTATGCCGTCGATCATCTCGACGATCTGTCCGATGGCTGTCGATCTATTTCCCAGCGAGTCGATGATCTTGGCCGCTCTCTTTACGGTCGCCTCGATCGCGTTCAGGCCTTCGACGGCGTCGGCAACGAGGGAGTAGCCCTTGTTGGCTCTGTCGGTGACGTCCTTTGCGTAGCGGCCGGTCTCCTCCGCCCGTTCACGCACCGACTCGATGCCTCTGGCCACCGTTGCAACGAACTCATCGGCCTCCTCGGCAAAGCCGGCCAGGTGCCGCCCGCTCTCCGCGAAGTCGCCGATGGATTGCCCCATCTCCTCCATGGTGGAGCGCGTCTGATTCACGAAATCGAAAAGGGTATCCAGGGCTCCGCCGACGGCGTCGATTGAGCCGGACATCTCTTCCAGAGCTGTCACGGCTTCTTCGGAGAGATTGGCAAGCTGATCCACGGAATCGCTGCTTTCCTCCAGGGCCGAGCCGATGCTGCCTACCTCTTTCAGGCTGCGCTGAGCCGCGTCGGCTTGTCGCCTAGCGGCCCTCAAAAGCCGGCCCGTACCCTCGCCGATCTCCTTGGAAGCGTGGGTGAGACCGGTTCCCGTTGCGTTCAGGCGTTGGACCGCCGACCGTAGCCCGAGGACGAGATCGGAAAGGGCTTGGGAGTCAGGCTCCGCCGTGAGATCTCCAGCCCCGATCCTGTCTAGATGCTCGCGGTCGCTGCCTTTTTCGACAGGGTCCTTGTGCATCAAGGCATGAAAGAGCGTTCCCGTTATCGAGCCGCAAACCACGGCGATGAACGCGGCTAGGGCCGGAGGCTGGCCGGTTCCACCGATGAGAACGCCTACGATGCCGGCGACGACACCGGTTATGATGTAGGGAGCGAGGTTGGCGCGTATCATGGAGTTAGATTGGGAATCCGCGATCGTCCATGTTGGGTGATAATGGCACAATATGAGAGTTGGTGCTCATCACTCGCGTTGGTTTTTCGTTCTATTACCTTGCTGTTTGCTTACCTGCATCCATTCGATCCGCGAAGGGAGCATGGAGGCCGCCTCCGAGCCGCCGCGTCCGGCGGAGGCTTCGGCGGCGCGTAGGGGCAACAGGAGTGAGGCGTTGTCCCCTGGAGCGTGTTGGGCTCGAGCTTCGCCGCTGCCGTCGTTATCGGGAATGGAGAGCTATATCAAGCGCGGTTTCATGGTCTTGCTCGATGGAGCCCCGGCTGGAGAGGCATCGCTACATGCTTGGACGCAAAAAGATGGGAGCAAAGTCCATCGAGCAGAGAGCGCCCTCGTTTCACCTCGAGATCCGAGTGCCTATAGACACTTCGAGGAGACGGTGATCTCGAAGGATGGACTCTTCTTGTTCGGCGAGGTTAGGCGTCTCGTAGGCGAGGAGACGAGAGCGTTGAGGGCGTGCAGGGTCCCTGGGGCAATCGAGATCCAGCTAGAGGACGGCTCGTCGCGCCGCCTGGAACTGACGCCCAATGAGCAGGTGTGGGGGCAGAGCGCGGCGACGGCGAAGCTCGCTTTTGCAGGAGAGCCTGGGGACTCGCTTCTCGTTTTCGATCCGGGAGCGGGCAGTCTTGGGAAGGTCACCCTGACCAGGCGCCTTGAAGATGGGTGGGTGCTGATTGAAGACTTGGGAGTTCCCGTTCGTAGTAGGTGGGCCGAGGGAGAAGAGCTTCCGTTGGAAGTGGCTCTTTTGGGAGTGGGACTCGAGTATGTTTCATCGGCGGAGAACAGGGAGGCCAGAGCCGGGACTGCGACTGACTCTACGGCCAGGAGGCCGGCCCGCGCGGCCCTTGGCCTGGGTCCCATGAGGGCCGGAAAGCTCGTCAGGCTAGAGCCCCCCGAGGCTTTCCCCGGTCTTTCGTGTAGCAATGGGCTTGGGCGGCTGTCTAGCTTCGGTCCGGTCTGCGAGAGCGTCGATGCTCCACTCGAAGGCCTACTCGATGAGCCAGGTGAAAGGGTGCGCCAACTTGTCGATTCGATGCCTCCTGGGCTTTGCCCAGAGTCGAGGGCCAGGTGGCTAGCAAGAGAGGTGTCTCGACGTTTGTCGAAAGAAGAGTCTTCAGCCAGCTTGTGGGAGGCCAGTCCGGAGCATGCGCTTCTGACCGGCTCCGGGGATTGCAACGAGGCGGCGGCGATCTTCATGGTGGCGGCGCCCCTTGCCGATCTAGAGGTAAGGCGCCGCACGGGCCTCATCGCGGATGAGGATGGCGATGAGCGCCAGAGGTTTCTTTGGCCACATGCCTGGATCGAGGTCTTTCTAGAGGGTTCCTGGGTTCGCCTGGATCCCATCCTCGGAGAGCTTCCCGCCCAAGGAGTCTATGTGGATCTTGGTGACGGCTCTTCCTTGTCGGCAAGAGTCAGGACCATGAGCGCGGCTGCCATGGGGGGCAGGGTCATCGTGCTGGAAAAGTGAGGCAACGCCGGCAACTATCGTCGTCGTAGCTCCTCCAAGGAAGAGAGGAGCTCCTCATCGACATAGCATGACCCGGGAAGGGCCCCTTCCTGTGTGCCGTGGTAGTCCGAACCTCCGCTCACGCCCAGCCCAATGGAGCTGGCCCAACGGAGTAATCGGGCTCTCGTGCGTTCATCGTGAGAAGGATGGAAGGCCTCTATTGCATCGAGACCGAGGTCCTTCATCCTTGCTACCGACTCTTGAGAAACGAGACCGGGCTTGCCTCCTGGATGGGCGAGGCTGGAGACTCCGCACGCGCCTCGGATGGCATCACAGGCCTCGGCCACGCTTGGCCGCTCTCGATACACGCGAGCCGGCCGGTCCTCTCCAAGGTACTTGTCGAAGGCGTTTGCAATAGAGCCGGCATGGCCGAGAGCCACAAGGGCGCGAGCAATGTGTGCCCGGCCGACCGTCTCTCCCGAGGCAAAACGAAGCACTTCCTCCAACCGTACCTGGATGCCGAGCCCAGCCAGCCTCTCGAGCACCTTGCTCGTGGAAGTCTCTCGTGCTTTTCTCGAAGCCTCCAGTAAGGACGAAAGCCCGGCGTCTTCTGGATCTATGAAGAGTCCCAGAATATGAACCTCCCTTGCACCTTGAAGGCAGGAGATCTCTACCCCATCGACGAATCGAATACCCGCCTTGCTTGCCGCCTCTCGGCCTTCCCGAAGGCCGGACATGGTGTCATGGTCGGTTATGGCGAGCGTGGCCACGCCCCTACTTGCCGCGAAGGCGACTAGCTTCGAAGGTTCCAGCACCCCATCGGAAGCCTGGCTATGGCTGTGAAGATCTGCGCGCGATTGCATCGAGGGGTTCTCGGTGTTACATCACTCGCCGCCTTCGCAAAACAACGATATTGAAGACGACATCATGAGCGACAAGGATCACGAACCGCACGGTTCGAGCCGGAGTCGAAGAGCTTCGAAGGG
>SKWY01000239.1 GCA_007128675.1 Deltaproteobacteria bacterium
ATCACTCTATCTCGACTGGCCTGATCGAGATTCGAGCCACTGGGGAGACACAATCCCAACTCGAAGAGTCGTTCGGATACGGAGCCACCAATGACACGACAATCCGCGAATACAGGTTGAAGATGCATGGGCTTCCAAACGGGGCGCGCCTCTATCCCCTTGTTCTCCAAATGAAGACGCAAGGCTTCACGGTCCACACGACAATCCAGCTGTCCTCTGGGCTCGATTGTCATGCATGTCAGCCAAAAAGAGCATTTGCCATACTCGGCCTCCGGCATGAAGCGAACACCCGGAAGATCCCCCAGCGCCAATCGATAGGAGGCATTGTTTGCGCGCCGAGCGGCAACCTTCTCATCCAGATCATGTAGCTGTCCCAGGCCAACGGCAGCCAAGAGGTTCGACAAGCGATAGTTGTATCCCACTGACAGATGCTCGTAATGAACCACCGGCTCCCGCGCCTGTGTGGCAAGATAGATTGCGCGATCGATTGCCCTTCCGTCATTGGACAGGAGCATGCCTCCACCCGAGGTAGTAATGATCTTGTTGCCGTTGAACGACAGAGCGGACATGCACCCAAATGAGCCTGCTGGTCTGCCCTTGCAGCTAGCTCCGAGAGCCTCCGCGGCATCTTCTATTATTGGAACCTGATAGCGTGCGCAGATCTTTTCCAATCGCTCGTAGTCCGCGCACTGCCCATAAAGGTCAACGGAAATCAAGGCGCCCGGGGGCTTGCCGTTCCTGGCAATGCTATCGTCGATGGCTTCATCCACGAGATCGGGATCGACTGTCCAGGATTCAGGGGTGCTATCGACGAAAACGGGAGTAGCTCCCACATATCGGACAGCATTGGCGGTAGCAGCGAAGGTGAGTGTCGGCACCAGCACTTCGTCTCGATCACCGACACCCAAGATCTCCAGCGCCAGGTGAAGAGCGGCTGTGCCACTGGAGAGCGCCGCCGCTCGCGCAACACCAATACGAGCGCACATCTCCTTCTCGAACGCATCGACATAGGGACCAAGCGGCGCTATCCATCCCGAGTCGAAAGCCTCGAGGAGGAGTGCGCGCTCCCGGGCGCCGACGTCGGGGGGTGAAAGATAGATTCGTGTCATGGGCGAACCGCCAAAACAGTGAAGAAGCCGAGCGATTTGTCCCTGCTCTCGATTGAAAGAGACTATTCGGTAGTCGCGCCCATGGGCAAGGTTCGAAAATGTCATTGAACCGCCTGCTTGATCGTCGGGCAGATCTTTCGAAGGGCCCGGGAAGCGAGATCGGCGCAACCGAAAAAGATCGCACCTTCGGGAGCAAGAGAGGCTTCAGCTGGAGAGGGACCCACCAAACGTCGAGCACGAGGGAATGCACGGTTTGGCGAGTGCGATGAGTCTACGGGTCGCGGGCGGCATCTGACCCAATGATTTGGGACGATTGGGGCGCTTGTGGTCTCGTGACTACTAGGGGTACAAAGAAGAAATGGTAGGGTTCGGAACGATCCCGTCGATGATCGGCATAGTGGGAACAGCCATTCTCGTTCCCATGATCTATCTTCTCGCAATAGGAACGAGCGATCCGGAAGGCGTGGTGGATGGGGTCGTCCGCCTCTGCTGGTTCATGCCTCTCGTTTGGATTGGTGGAGTAGCCCTCGAAGCAAAGGGAAAGATCGGATCCTTCAAGGGGGTCATGCAGCTTCACCTGCCCCTCGTCATATCTCTGACGTTAGTGTGTTTTTTCATGTTCGGGTGGCGAAATGCCGGCGCCGAGATCGTCTTCGATCCCAGGCCCGACGGCCGAACGGAGGCCCTTCGTCGCAGTCGCGGAGAGGCTGCTTTCGTTCAGAGAAGGATTCCGCTGGTCGGCCCACTGGGTCACTGGGCCCACAACGCCCTTCCTCCTCATCCCTTGCCCATTGGCCGCAACTAACGACCGAGATACTGGCTGTGGGCAGTCTGGTAGTTCTGGAGCAGCCCGCAGTCGAGCCGGATTTACCGGCGACGGAGTACGAGGTCAGCTTCGAGTTCCAGGTCCCTCACTGCCTGCCCCTCGAAGAGGCTCTCGCCGACTCGTAGTTCATGGACTAGACCGCCCCGGCTCCCCCTGCCGCCCCTCGAAGAGGCTGTCGGTGCCGCTTCTTCAATAGAACCGATTGACTACGAGACCCTTCGAAACATCGAGCCGGCGATTCTGGTTAGTCCATTTTGTCTTGATTTACCATACATATATATGACAGAATCACACAAACGTCCCATCTGGAGGAACAATGTTTGCCGAACTCTTCGGCTGCGCCACTGCGGGTAAGACTCTTCTTTTCCTAGCGAGACACGGCGAAGGCTACACTCGCAAGATAGCCTCGCGGTTTGGCATATCGCCTCAAATGGTCCATGAGCAGCTCTTGCGCTTCGAACGCGCCGGCTTGATGAAGAGCAGACGCATAGGCAACGTCCGTCTCTTCGAAATGAACGAAAAGCACCCTCTTCATCGGGAGTTACAGGTTCTACTTGAGGCGGCGTACGATATGCTCGGAGAAGAGGATCGCGCATTGATCGAGGGGCTGACGACAACCCAGCCGAAAGAAGCCGCGGGAACCGATTTCGAGCAGAAGGCCGAAGCCGAAGATGAGAGCGATGACGACTTCGTAAGACTCCTGTGAAGATGTCTCATTTTACAAGACAAACGTCCCTGCATCCCCAACGACGCCCATTTCGTTGCCCGAGGCCCCTTACCCATCCTCCCCGCGAATGACCTCGAGAAAAGCCTCTCCATAGTCAGCCAGCTTCTTGTCCCCAATCCCCTTTATCATTCGTAGCTCACTCGCCGAGATCGGACGGCCCCGCGCCATCTCCCGCAGCACGCTGTCGTGAAAGATGACGTATGGAGGCACACCCCGCTTGCTCGCAAGATCGCGACGCAGCGCGCGAAGTCGCTCGAACAGGTCGCCATCGACCCCCTCCCATGAAGCCGACTCGGCGCGGCTTTTCTTGAGAGTCCTTCTTTGCCTAGGCGGGCGCAAGAGAACCTCTCTCTCCTTGCGAAGCACCTCCCAAGAAACCTCGTTCAGCTTGAGGATCGGCCGATCCAGACCCTCGCGTACGACAAGTCCCTGATCCACCATTTGATAGATGAGGTTCATCACGGAGTTCTTTTCGATATCGGAAAGAAGGCCGTGGGTCGAAAGCCGGTCGTGCCCAAGGCGCCTGATGTTCGCCGTGGTCGCACCGCAGAGAACATCCGCCACGTGTCCGACCCCGAACCTCTGGTCCACGCGAACGATACAAGAAAGAATCTTCTGAGCGGTGACCGAGGCCTCCTCCAGCCCCTCGACCTCGCCCAGACATACATCACAGGCCGCGCAGTCATCCCCGGCAAGCTCTTGCCCGAAGTAGGAACTCAATGCCTCGTGACGACAAGTAGGCGCCTCACAAAAACGGCGCATTTCTCGCAGTAGAGAAAGGTGGGTCTCTAGGACCTCCGCGCCAGCCCCAGCCTCCATGACGCTCCTTCGCACGAGGGCCTCCCACTTTTGGGTGTCGGCTGGAGAGTAGAGAAGCAGGCACTCCGCCTCCAAGCCATCGCGTCCCGCGCGGCCGGTCTCCTGCTGATAAGCCTCGATGGATTTCGGCATCCCGGCGTGGATGATGCAGCGCACGTTCGATCTATCGATGCCCATCCCGAAAGCTACAGTGGCCACAACGATATCGACCTTTTCGCAAGAGAACTTCTCCTGTGCGAGGCGCCGCTCTTCGCTCTCCATGCCCGCGTGATAGTGGACGGCGGAAAACCCCTTGGCGACAAGATATCCACACAGGCGCTCAGTCTCCTTCCTGCTGACGCAGTAGACTATGGCCGCCTCGCCTTTGTGACGGGAGAGCACCTCCACGACCTGCTTTCGCTGGTCGATACGCGGCACTACACGGTAGACGAGGTTCGGTCTGTCGAAGCGACCTACGATTACCGCGGGCCTCGAGAGACCAAGCTCGTTGATGATGTCCTCTTGGACTCGCGGGGTGGCGGTAGCAGTGAAGGCATGGAGGCTTGCTCGAGGGAAGTGCTCCCTCAACCGGGCGAGCCGCCTGTACTCCGGGCGAAAATCG
>SKWY01000356.1 GCA_007128675.1 Deltaproteobacteria bacterium
ATGGCTTCGAAGGCCAGCGCTCTATCCAGCTGAGCTAAGGGCGCAAACCGTACTCCACCGCCGATGCTGGCGGCTACCCGGGGAGGGACCGTACACGAAGAGACGATCACAAATCAAGGTGAATACCCAAGCGCGGACATGGCGAACCCGGACGCTGTGGCTAGCTGCTCTCGCGGAGATCGACGCCTCTATGGTCTGCTCTGGCTCTGGGCCGCGGCGAACTCCACCAACCCTTGCGGGCACCCATGAAAGGCATCGACTCCCTCGTAAGGCAGGGCCCAAAACGTGAACGCGGCGTTGCCGGGCGAAAGAAAGGCTTCGAGCCACCGACCTTCACCCAAGCGACACCCCCCTCAGGCTTTGTCCCTCGACTAGTTGCGGGCCCTCGAAACCACGTGTTAAGTGACCGAGATGATCCATCAGCTAGCCTCACGCAGATCTCCCTTGTTTCCACTCGTCCTTGGCACCCTGGCACTTGGGTTCGTCACCCTCGCCTGCCAAGGACCAGCGGCCGTTCGCTTGCCAGACTCGGCCTCCGAGTACGACCCGAACAAGCTGGCCTCAGCCGTCGAGGCCTTTTACGCCGCGCCCGACGCCGAAACAATGCGGGCCGCGGTCGAGGAAGCCAAGAAACACGGACCTGATAGCGCCTACTACCACGAGATCGCGGCGAAGCTCGCCCGCCTGGAAGGCCACACCCTCGACGCCTTCGATCATCTGCTCGCGGCTCTTCTCGATCCCTCTTCGGACGCCGCCCACCATCACCTCGAGACCCTTGCCGGCCTCTTCAGTCGCACGCTCGAGGGGCAACGACGCGCAATGGGTGTTCTCGAGGCGGTGCGAGTCTCCCACCCAGACCAAGAGGTCCGGGCTCGCGCCGCCTGGTTCGAGGCCCAAGTCGCCCACCTGCTAGGCAACAAGAAACGACGAGACCATGCATTGAATGAGGTCCGACCACTGCCGCTAGCCGTGATCGGCACATGGGACAACGATCAGGGAAAGGGCTTCGAGCTGGAGTACCCCCCCGAGCGGGGAATCGATCTCGACGCGAGCTACTCTGGCTATCGAGTCGAGGCAGAATGGCGAACCGATGCGCCAGTCCATCCTCACGGCTACGTCGCCATCTCCACGCTGATGCATCCCGACAGGTGGCAGGTTGCCTACGGGGCCGTGGCGGTCGCCGTCGATTCGCCTGGCTCCTATGAGCTTCGCGTCACCACCAGCGCGCCGATAAAGGTCTGGGTCAACGATCTGCTCGTCTTCGAGAACCGGCGCCTTGGTGGAAATGGGCTTTTCGATGGAGTCGTGATTCCCGTGGAGCTAGATGACGGGGCAAATCGCATTCTGATCAAGAGTGCTCAAGAGCGCGGCTCGTGGCGGCTCTTGACGAGATTGACGGGTTCCCAAGGAGACCCGATAGATGAGGGGTCCTTGACGATTCTCTCGCCGGACGCGACCCCAAAAAGGGCTGGAACCAGTGAGTACCAACCGATCTCCGATTCGGATCTGATCTCACGCCCATTTCTCCAGCTAGAAAACATGCCGGCACGACGAGCAAAGCTGGAGTCCAAATGGAGCGGCTGGCTGGGACTGCGGGCGCCTCGCGTCGAGATCGCCGAAAGGTTCAATAGCGATTTTCCCGATTCCTTGTGGAGTCAGCTAGAACTCGCAGGTGCAACATGGAACAACCAGGAGCGAGACAGGGCATCGGACATCCTAGCCCGGCTCTCCTTTCCACGAGAAGAGGCCTTTCCAGAGACCCTCACCTACCAGGCTCGTTTCTGGCGTCAGCAAAACCTGGATACGCAAGCTCGCGAGCTACTCTTCTGGTTGCGTGATCACTCTCCGCATCATGCCGAGGCGTGGTGGAAGCTCGCCCGCTTCATGCGAGAAGAGAATTGGCATGAGGAACGTTGCAGGGCGCTCGAGCAAATGCTCATCCTCAAGCCGGACTCCACAAGGGCCACACGTGAATTTGCTCGCTGTCAAGCGAGCCTAGGCTATCAAGACAGAGCAATAGCCATTTATGAGAGCTACTTGAAGGAGGTCCCGTCAAGCTCCCAGGCCATCAGATACTTGCATCAGAACGCACTCCAGCAGGGACGCTACCGAAGAGCCCTGCGATATGCCGAGCAAAGGGTCGAAGCCTGGCCTACGAGCCTCAACGCATGGCTGATGTTGGGAAACTCTCTTCGCGTCACTGGTCGTCAAGAGCAGGCCGAGGCCGCATTTCAAGAAGTGGTAAGGCTCTCACCCGCATGGGCACGGGGTTACGAAAGGCTCGGCCGGTTAGCCCTCGAGCGTGGTGATACCGAGGAGGCAGCTCGTCTCTTCAAGAAGGCTCTTGATCGCAACCCAGAGGCCGAAAAGCTGGCCGAACGAATCTCCCTGCTGGTTCCAGACGATGACGGCCCATGGATAAAAGATGTTCCAGACTACACCGAAATACAAAGAATCCTGGACGGCCGCGAGACTATCGAAGCTCATGATGGCTCTGATATCGTAATCCTCCTCGAAGATACGGTGACCCATCTTTCTGGAGACAAGGTCGCAACGACCTTCGTTACGTACGTTGCGCGTGCACTCAACGAGAACGGTAGGGATCGGCTCACCCGCCTACGTCTGCGGCCGGGCCGTCACCACCGGATACTCCATGCTTATGCGCTTGATCCGGAGGGCCGTCGCATCGACGCAACCTCCGTGCGTGGTCGAGACGTCAGGTATCGGGAGCTGGCAATCGGCGCGACGGTGGTTCTCCAGTACCGCGTCGAGGAGCGCAGGCAACGTTTCCTTGACGGCCATTACTCGCGCCGTCAGTTCTTCAATAGGCCCACGGAGCAAACAGTGAACGGCCGCTGGGTCCTATGGGCCCCACCAGATACCGTCTTCAACGAGGATGTGCATCACCTCATCGAGCGGACAGAGGAGCAACGAGAGGACTATCTGCGAGTCTCCTGGAAGGGCCGCGATCTGCCCCCGATCATCCACGAGCCGCATTCTCCCTCGCCAGACGAGATCGCGGTAAGCGTCGCGATTAGCACGGTACCCGACTGGGAGTCCTTCGCAAGTTGGGAGCGAGCGCTTCTGATGGACGCCTTTCGCTCGAGCCCCGAGATAGACGCTTTCGTCCACGAGTTGGTCGACGGTGCAGACTCGAAAGAGGAGAAGCTATCAAGAATCTACGATTTCGTGATTCAGGACATCCGCTACCAGCAGGACTACGACCGGCCGATCACCGGCGTGAAGCCTCACGCCGCGCCGGTAGTCTTTGCTCGGCGCTATGGGGACTGCAAGGACAAGGCCGTGCTGCTGATCACCATGGCTGAAAAGGTTGGAATCGACGCCCGTTTCGCTCTTGTTCGAACCCGGCCCAGGGGACCGGTGCGAAAGACGGTGCCAATGCAGCAATTCAACCATGCCATCGTATACGTACCTGCCCAGGAAGGAATCGATGCTGAGCGCTTTCTCGATCCTACTGTCGATGGACTGGATCTATCCGTCCTTCGTCAAGACAACCAGGGAACGACGGCCCTGGTTTTCGATTTGGCCGAGCGCTCGATCTCCTGGATAGAGGTTCCTTTCCAAGAGCCCGAGGTCAACTTCACTCTCATCGAGATGACAAAACGTCTCGAACAAGAACTTGGCCTGGTTGGGGAGAGTCGTTTGACCAGCCAAGGAATGCTCGCAAGCATCATTCGGCGTCAAGCACGTAACCCAGAGATCTTGAGCCGCTTCATCGAAGGCTTCTTGGGACAAATGCTGTCCGGCGCGCGCCTACAAAGCTTCGACGGTCCGCATGAGACTGATCTTCGCACGCCAGTAATGATGGATATCTACTTTTCCGGTGACGATATCGTAAGACAGGATGGGGACACGCTACGTATTCCCTTGCCCCTAAGAACCGTTCCGGTTGCAAATGCTTTTCGTCTCCAGCATCGAAGCTATCCCCTGGTTCTCGGCCCGCCAAATTTGTTCAGGACGCGCGTGGAGATCGAGCTCCCTGAAGGAATGGGGTTCGAGCGACTGCCTTCCAAGGCTCTCATCGAGACGAAATGCATTTCAGTAGAACGTACTGTCGAAATGCGAGACGATCGGGCATTGATAGAACAGAGCTTTTCTTATACCTGCGAGCGGATTCTTCCAGAAGACTACTCGGACCACCGTGTGGCAATGGACAGAATCCAAAGCCTACTGACCGACGAGATCGTATTGAGCCCATCTGATGACGATTGATTAGTGTCTTGCTATGCGGCATGGCCAATCAGGCCCCCAATTCTGCAATAGGCGGCATCTTGTTTCCCGAGCAATCGTGCCCGTCCAAGAAAGGACAGATCATGAATGATTCCTATCGAAGCTCCCGTTCGCGCTGCCTGGTCTGTGTGGTCTGTCTCGCCACCGCCCTCGCCCTCTCGGGGTGCCCATCTTTCCGAACACTTCAAACAGCCCGTACGGTTGGAGCCGGCAACACCCAATTTGCCGTGGAACCTACCCTCGAAGGCATACAATGGATGGGTACACTCTATCTTCCCGGAATTAATTTTTCCGCGAGACACGGCGTCAACGAGACTCTGGACGTTGGAGGCAGCTTCGGCACATCGGGCATCGGAGTGATGGGCAAGCAGCGGCTCTCATCTCCAGATTCGAGCCTCATCATGTCGATCGGCCCGAACGTGAGCGGGCTAGTTCTTGGATCGGGGAGTTTTGGCATCATAAACCTGGAGCTGCCGTTTCTCCTTGGCATACCAGTCGGTGAGACGGACTCGGAGATAGTCATCACGCCCAAGCTCCTACACAACATCATGTTCTTGAGGGGAGAAAGCGACGACGGCGACGGAAGGATCGCCACCCATCTGACCTTGGTGGGAGGCAGCCTCGCTTTTGCAGGCAAGCTAGGCCGATCGCTTTGGATCGTGCCGGAAGTGGCGGCCGGAATCCCCCTTTTCGCAACCGCGGGCGCAAGCCTGACAGTCGACGACGACGAAAGCGCCTTATCAGCAAGTACCCTGTTCCCTGGGGGGGTTCTGTTGACCTTCGGCCTCGGATTCCTCTTCGAAGGCTTTTGACGAAACGACGCCTTTCGTCAAGCGAGCCAAACGCCACGAGCCTCACCCGTTCCTCGCGCAACGAGACCTCGAGTTCGAGTGTTCTAACGAATCAGAGCTTGTCTAGTGCCTAATACGCCGCCGCCACCGAACGTCGCGGAACGGTCCATGCTTCGCCCCAGGATAATGAGGGTGAGCGAAGGAGCCAAGCCGGCACGAAGGATCATCCGATTGCGCTTGCCATGGAACCGGCAGGATCCATATTAGGGCCTGCTTCTACCACGCAGATCCGGTTTCGATGGAAGATTTCGCCCCATGATCATCGGTAAGAGACTACTCCTATTCTTTGGGACGAACATGGCTGTTCTGGCCTTGTTCACGATCGTCCTGCATCTGCTCGGGATAGACAGCTACCTGGTCGATGAGCACGGGATCCGGTACCAGACATTACTCGTGGTCGCCGTGTTCTTCGGTTTTGGAGGCTCCTTTCTATCCTTGATGCTCTCCAAGAAGATCGCCATCCACGCCATGCGGGTGCGTGTGATAGAAAGGCCGAATAGCGAGCTGGAGGCTTGGCTTCTGCGAACAGTAGGCAATCTCTCACGCCAGGCAGGAATCACGACACCGGAGGTCGGAGTATATGAAAGTGCCGACCCCAACGCCTTTGCCACGGGGCCCAATAAGAACTCGTCTCTGGTCGCCGTCAGCACGGGTTTGCTGCGGACGATGCCCCGAGATCAGGTTGAGGCCGTCCTAGCCCATGAGGTATCGCACTGCGCGAACGGTGACATGGTCACCCTTGCCTTGATGCAGGGGGTTCTAAACACCTTCGTAATCTTCATCTCCCGGGTGATAGGCATCACCGTCGATCGCGTCGTCTTTCGGAACACCAGGGGGGTGGGTCTGGGGTACATAGTAGTTACGTTAGCGGCCCAATTCGCACTGGGAATCTTGGCGAGCATTATCCTGGCAGCTTTCAGCCGCCGCAGAGAGTTCAGGGCGGATAGTGGTGCGGCGAAGCTGGTAGGCCCAAGGCCCATGGCCGCAGCTCTCGACTCGCTAAGAAGAGTCAGCACCCCCGCCGCCATGCCGGAGAGCATGCGGGCCTTTGGCATTAGAGGAGGAACGCAGGGACTTCTCGCCTCTCTTCTTCGTTCGCACCCGCCCCTGGAAGACCGCATCGCCCGTTTGAGAAACGCGGGCGGATGAGCCACAAATAGTGCATGCGAGACTGCCGGAACGAGAGTCGATCATGACAAAGAAAAGAAAAGAAGAGATCCAGCCACCGTGGAGCAACGATCCAGCGCTGCGCAGCAGGATCCCTCGCGATGCGTCCACGGTCCTTCTTCTGAGAGACGATGCTCATGGCCCGCCGGAGGTGTTCATGGTGAGAAGACACTCCGGGGCCGCGTTCATGGGAGGGCTTTGGGTCTTTCCAGGCGGCAAGGTGGACTCTTCGGACTCTGATCAAGCCATGATGGCGGGGACAGGCTCGAGCATCCTCGAGCAATGCCTTGCTCGTCTGGAAGAAGCCACGGGAAGCGAGGCCACTTCGGAGTCAGCCTTCGCCCTGCAGGTTGCCGCAATACGCGAGCTATTCGAAGAGGCCGGAGTTCTCTTGGGGCACACCGCCTCCGAGCGCGCCCTAGATGAGGAAGCTCTTCGTCAGTGGCAAGAACGAGTACAACAGCAGGGCGGGGCATTTGTAACGATGGTGCAAGAGCTGAACCTCGTTCTCGATCTGGACCGACTCGTTTACGTATCACGCTGGATTACTCCTTCGGCGGAGCCCATGCGCTTCGATACTCGTTTCTTCGCCGCTCGAGCCCCGGCCAATCAGGTGCCTCTCATAGACCGGGCAGAAACAACCGACGGCGGATGGGGCCATGCGACCACGTTCCTGGAAAGACACGACAAGGGAGAGCTGACGCTCGCTCCCCCAACCCTCCGGCACCTCGAGGAGCTGGCCGCCTACCAGACCGTGGATGACTACCTGCTCGCCATGGCCAAAAGGCCCGTGGCTCCCATCCTCCCAAAGATGGTGATGGATGGAGGCTCGATGACCGTGGTCCTCCCATGGGATCCCCACTACGACTCCTTCCAAGGCGAGAGCTTGGACCTTGGTAAAAGCCCACACCCTCTCGCCGGCATCGGCGGACCGTCGCGGTTCGTTCTACGTGAGGGACGCTTCTTCAGCGCCTTTCCGTATCAGCTGCCACAACGCCCTAATAGAAACCTATGAGGGACACATCTCGAAGGCGCTTATCCGATGGGCTGTTGTGCCTAACGAACCTGATGACGACTTGATCCCCTAGCGCAGCGATCGATGTCGAGCCGGAGGACAGATACTCGCTCGAGTCCTCGGGCACCGGGGAGTCGAACTCTTGCGCCGTCCAAGTCAAGCCGCCATCGGTTGAAACCTGAACCGTAATCGGCCCGTTTTCTCCCGAACCCCACTTCGAGACCGAAAACTCCAGCTTCACCTTGCTGTACTCCGAAAGATCCAGGACAGGAGTCCGTAGCTCCGAGAACTCACGATCGGGGAAGCGGACATAGCCACCAGCGGCGGTCACCCATGTCATCTCCGTGGCTTCCCAGCCAGTGGGAATCATCCCGTCCCGGAGCGGCTCGTCGATTATCTCTACCGAGCAGTCCTCCTCATCCTCGATACCATCATCACCATCCGCCGATAAAGGCGTAAACTCGATATCCAGCCCATAATTACCTATGATGGCCCCATCATATGAATCGATGAACAGGTAATAGGTACCGGCCTCGAGTGTTGCCTCGATCCTGGAACCAAGCTCACCCGGAGGCGTCGCATCGTCGTTGCAGGCGATCTCGCTGTCAGGATCCTTGCAATCGCCACGCAGGTACATCACGGTATCGAAGCCGCTCACCATGGCATCGAGATTTGCCGGCTCATCCAGGTGGAACGTATAGATCTTCTCCCTACCGCTCCCGCCGCAGGAGCCCTCGTGGGATCCGGTGTAAGCTCGAGTCAGCTCACCGGTCAGTGCCTGTGTCACAGGCATGAGTTCCTGGGCTGTGGCGCAGGTATCACCTTCCAGCTCGCCGAAGGCGTCCACGAGGATATCGAGAGTATATGTACCAAGAGTCTCTTCACCGAATGAATCGATGAACAGGTAATAAGTGCCGGGCTCGAGCGTTGCCTCGACCCTAGAGCCAAGGCCACCAGGAGGCGTCGCATCGTCGTTGCAGGCGATCTCAGTGTCAGGATTCTCGCAATCGCCACGCAGGTACATGACGGTATCGAAGCCGCTCACCATGGCATCTAGAAACACCGGCTCGTCCAGATGGAACGTATATATCTTCTCCCTACCGCGCCCACCGCAGGAGCCCTCGTGGGATCCGGTGTAAGCTCGGGTCAGCTCACCGGTCAGCGTTTGGGTTACGGGCATTATCTCCTCAGCAGTGGCGCAGGTATCTCCTTCTGGAACTACCAGTGTCTCGAGTTCTATCTCAAGAGTGTAGGTATTCACCCGATCATCATACGAATCGACGAATAGATAGTAGGTGCCGGCGCCAAGACTTGCCTCGATCCTAGAGCCGAGACTACCTGGAGGCGTGGCATCATCGTTGCAGGCTATCTCGGTGCTCGGGTCCTCGCACTCGCCGCGCAGGTACATCACGGTATCAAAACCGCTCACCATGGCGTCGAGATAGGCTGGCTCGTCGAGATGGAAAGTATAGACTATCTCTGGACCGCGGCCAGCGCACGAGCCTTCGTACTGATTGGTATAACCGGCTCGCATGTCTCCCGTAATCGTTTGCGTGACAGCCTCTATCTCCTCCGCAACCGCACAGGTGTCTCCTGCGCCCCTCTCCACGCACTCCGACACGCTGCACCACTCATCCTCGGCGCACTGATCGAGCATCCCAAGGGACAAACCGCAAGCATCACTCTCCCAGACATCGCCGTCCTGGCAGTGAGCGAACACCTGGGGCTCGCACAGACCATCGAGACCACAAGAGTGTCCGTCTTGGCAGTCCTCGTTGTTGTCACAGGGAGGCCTGCAGATCCGCTCGCCCGACGAGTATGGCCACTCCCCGCATACCCAGTCTTCGAGGCAATCGACGTCGTCCTCACAGACCGAGCACCAGCTTCCCCTCCCAACACAAAGCCTGCGGCTCGGGTAGTCGCTGTCACAAAGAGCGTCAATCGCTCGAGCGACATAGGTCATGTCCTCACCACGGCTGCCTTCTTCCGGCAGCTCATTGACGACGCGACAGGAGCCGTCCCAGACGTAGTCGGGAGCGCCGCGCACGAGGATGCCGACCAGATTCAGGTCCTCGTCGAATACGCCCGATCCCGAGTTGCCGCCAAACGCATCCACCGTCCCCACGAAGTAGTCCAGAGTTGTCGCCCGAGGGTTCGTTACGTGACCACCGTCGTCAATCTTAAAGGGAATCCCGCTGCCGCAGCCAATCATGAGAAGTGGATCGCCCACCTCTAGAGCCTCGTCAGCCACCTTGACGGGCGCGGGCACGTGGCCAACGACCGGCCGGTTCAGCTTCACGACGGCATAGTCGGCACCGCTGGACACGTGAAATGAATCGATCACTCGATCGCATTCGTAGACGTCATCCCGTCCTATGTGGGCGAGCTGGCCCTCGGCCTCGTAGTAGTAGTTGAAGACGAAGCGAGCCCTTTGGCACTCACTGTCGTTTCTTATGCAATGCCCGGCAGTCAGCACAAGATCATCGTCAATCAGCGTTCCAGAGCAAAAGGCCGCCGTGGGTTGATCGAGAAAACGCTGGTCGGGGCATAGATTGTATCTGTCCTGCAAGGAAGACGCTGTAACTCGCACATCATCGGGATCGCTCTCATCTAGATCCCACGTGGATATGAGGGCGACGATCGACTCCCTGGCGAGACGACGATAGTCCTCGTTTGGGTGGGCGTAGTAGTCGGCTCGGTCATCCTCTCCGTAGATGACGTCTCTTTCGGACCGGTCGATATTGCCATTCCCGTCTCCGAACCACTCTCCAGGTCCGCAGCCAGCCGCGCCCAACATGAGGCCCGCAATAAGAAGAGAGACCACCGTAGAGCTGTTACGCCTAGTCATTGTTGTTCCTTCGCGCTTTATCCATGGCTAGCAGCCAATGCGCTCGATGGGACGCAAAGAGAGCCCTTCACGAGCCACCTGCTTACAATGGGTCATCATATCTACTCTGACTTCTACTGGAAGACCGCGGCGCCACTAATCTCGGTTTTTGGCGACCAGCACCCCAGGCGTCCAGCAGCCGCGGCAAAGTCGCTGGGGGACGAGACTTTGTGCAACCTTTGGGCCACCCGGCAACTCTTCCGCCCCAACAAGGAAAGTCTCAAGAGATATCGGGGGGTTATCTTGCGCAAAAGGAATGGGAACTCCTTGGGCTACCCTTTTCCTTGGCTCGTCTTGGATCATACGGGCTCCGCATGTATAGAGTCTGAACGCCCGTGTGGGGCCTTCGATGCTCCGCCTCCATTCCCGCAGATTCCGTCGTGGGCAGCAGGCAGGCGGCGGACGACTAGAGCCTGCCTCCCAAGTCGTGGCCTATTGCGGGCCCATTTCGCCGGGTCGCTAGCGTAGTCGGCACGACATCAGGCGCCACGAAGAACTAGTCGATACGCACCTTGGTCTGGACACTCATTCTTCGCCTCGCTTTCGAGACCAAGGCAAGGAGCCGTGAGGAGTTGCTCCCAAACCATACTTGCTCTGGGAATGCGCGTCATGTAAACGAACACGGCCTTTCGAGCTTTCACGGCGGACGTGCTGTCTCGAGGAGTCGTGAGCATCAGAGCGACGCATAGTCGCCGAAGGAGTGTCATGGACTGGAAGATCGGCATACTCTTGGCTTACTGTTCAGTAATCATTGCCGTCGGCCTGTTCGGGTACAAGAAGGCACGCTCCTTCTCCGACTTCTTTCTCGGGGGTGGAGGCGTCGGGGCCATCATGACCGCCTTCAGCTACGGCACCGCTTACTTCTCCGCCGTGGTCTTCGTGGGATTTGCCGGCACGGTTGGCTGGAGCTTCGGCTACTCGGGCTTGTGGATCGCCGCGGGCAACGCCTTCATAGGTGTCTTACTAGTTTGGCTCGTCGTTGGCCCCAGGATACGCAAAGTCGCTTCCGAGTACGGCGTAGCCACGATGCCGGAGCTATTCGAAAAGAGATATCAAAGTTCTTTCTTGAAGCTGTTTTCATCTATTTGCATTTTCGTGTTTTTCATTCCATACAGCGCGGCGGTCTTCATTGGACTGTCATACCTATTCACGGCCACATTCGATATTCCCTACGGTCATGCACTGGCCTTCATGGGAACCTTCACCGCGGCCTATGTTGTGCTTGGCGGTTACCGCTCCATGGCTCTGATCGACGTCTTCTTCGGAATGATCATGGTCATCGCCGTCTCGACCCTTCTGTGGAGCACCGTCGCTCTCGGCGGAGGGCTCGCTTCCTTGACGGACTCCGTCGCGGCAGCCGATCCCGGCCTGGTATCGGTAGTTGGGCCTCCGGGCCTGTGGCCCCTTTTCAGCCTTGTGTTCCTTACCAGCGTGGCGCCAGTGGCCATGCCGCAGCTGGTTCAGAAGTTCTATGCGATACGCGATGCCAGAGCGATTCGGATCGGAAGCTGGGGTTCGACCGTGTTCGCTCTTCTAGTATGCGGCGTAGCCTACTTTCTGGGCGCATCGACTCGTGCCTTCATTTCGCAGGAGAAGACGCCTCATGTTTTCGATGGGGACGCCCCAATCTTCGATGCACTCATGCCAGAGCTGCTTCTCCATGTAACACCGGAGAAGCTTACGATTCTGATACTTCTACTGATTCTATCCGCGTCCATGTCGACCCTTGCGGCGCTCGTGCTCATATCCAGCTCGTCCGTGGCAAAGGATGTCTACGCGGGGTTCATCAACCCAAAGGTATCCGATCAGGCCCTGACCAGGCTGATGCGCATAGCCAGCGCGGGGTTCATTTTGCTCTCAGTAGTTCTAGCCTGGGCCCGCCCAGGTACTATCGTGGCCATATTGGCGGTCTCCTGGGGAGCGATCGGCTCGGCCTTTCTTGGGCCCTTCGTCTGGGGCCTATTTTGGCGTAGAGCCACGCGGGTAGGAGCTATCTCCAGCTCGATACTCGCGTTGTCGGTCTGCCTGACCATGTACGTGTTGGGAGCAGGATCACCAGCGGCCGGAACGGTGGGCATGATAGTTTCCCTTGCCTCCTGCCCGCTAATCTCCATCTTGTTTCGACGTCGCTCCAGCTCGGCGGAAGAGAACTCGCAAAGAGCAGCCTAGGCCCCCATGTTTCCGGCCGCGGAATACTGACTCGGAAAGTCAAGAGTAGGCTCGCACACGGCCGCCAAAGAGACTGCACGAATGTCTCCACCTAGAGACGCAGCCCGCTCACGAAAAACATGGAAGACGCAGCACTAGTCTTGCCTGGTCGAGGGGAAACCTAGTGCCTGGCGAGAGCCTCCACACCTGCTCAATGGATGCTCCTGAAGAGCCAGGCTGACCGGTTCTCCTCAAAGCTTGGAGATTGTCTCGAGGAAGAACTCGTTCTCTTCCGGCAGCCCCACGGTCACTCGAATCATCGTCGGCCACCCGAACCAGTCAAGGTACCTGACGATGACTCCTCGCCGCTGTAGCTCATCACTTAGAGTCGCGGCGCGCTTCTCATCCTCGAACTCGAGTGAAAGGAAATTGGCCGCCGATGGCAGAGTTCGAATACCCAGTCCTTCGAGCCCAGCACGAAGCATCCGCATGCCCTCCGTGTTGTTCTCTATCGTCTTTTTGAGGTGCTCCTCGTCATGGAGCGCAGCGAGCGCAGCCGCCTGGGCGGGGACGGAGGGCTCAAAGGGCAAACGCACTTTATTGAGGTTCTCGATGAGTTCGTGATGCGCGAAGCCGTAACCCGCGCGCAGCCCCGCAAGCCCATGGGCCTTCGAGAAGGTACGCAGAGTTATGACATTGTCATAGCGATAGTGCATCGAGTCCGGGTAGTCCGGTAGATGCCGGGCGAACTCGAAGTAAGCTTCGTCGAGAATAACGAGGACGCGCGGAGGAACCTTGGTCATGAAGGCATCGAACTCATCGACCGTGACATATGAGCCGGTGGGGTTGTCGGGATTGGCTATGTAGATGACCTTCGTGTACTCATTTATAGCCTCGCCCATCGCCTCTAGATCGTAGCGATACTCCTTCATGGGAACCCAGTGCAAGGTCCGACCACATGCGTTCGCCAGCACACGAAACCCTATGAAGGTATCTTTTGCCGACAAGACCTCGTCGCCGGAGAGCAGAAAGGTGCGCATTATCGCGGCCATGATGCTCTCGCTGCCATTGCCGGTTATTACGTTCTCATCGCGAACTTTGAAGCGAGCAATCAACTCCTCACGCAGCTTGCGACTGGCGGGATCAGGGTATCGATGTACGCCTACGAGGGAATCGCGGGCGGCATCCAGAGCAAGGGGCGAGGGCCCCCAAGGGTTCTCATTCGAGGCTAGCTTGACAACCCGCTCGAGGCCGAACTCGCGCACCACGTCCTCGAGCGGGCGCCCAGCCTTGTACGGTACTAGGGACTTGATGTTCTTTGGGACGAGAGCCATGGCTTGATGTCGCCCTAGGAGCCGGTTGATGTCAACCAGGGAAGAGCCGAATTCGGGGCTGTCCCACCAAATCCTGCTGGGCGAACCGAAAGGGCACCTAGTGGCCCGCCTGCTGGAAGACGAAGGGATAGGTGACGATGACTATCCCTTCTCCCATTGGCTCGGGGAACTGCCAGGTCCGCAGCCGGCTGACGAGGCAGTTGGCGACATTCTGGTTGCCCATGGTGTTCTGGTCGACGCTCGCCGCTGTAACCGTGCCGTTGGCCGCGATCGTGAAGCGAACCGCGATGCGGCCGTGCAAACCAGCGGTCCTCTGTAGCTCGACTTCGTAGCAGTACCGGATCTGGGCCCTGTTGGCATGGATGACCCGGCGGATCAGCTCTCTATCGAGAGCTCCCCGGATGACCGGATCTCCCTCCGAGATGTTGATGTCGGCCTCCCTGCGATTTCCGAGCCCATGGACGCCCTTACCGTACTCGTCAAGACCGCCAGCTCGCCCACGAGTATCTATCCTGCCCATACCTATCGTAGAGCCCGAAAGCCCTCCTCCCCCTACTCCAACACCCTTCAAACCGAGACCTCCCGCTCCGCCGGCGTCACCAACCACACTTCCTATGAGGCCTCCCAGGGCTCCCTCGATGTCTCCGCCAAGGCCGCTCTCGTCGAACACGGTCGCAAGACCGCTGCTCCCTCCTCGAA
>SKWY01000034.1 GCA_007128675.1 Deltaproteobacteria bacterium
CTAGGTGAGAAGCACGTTCGCCTGGTCCACCGGGACGTACACCCCGGTAACCTCCTAGTCGGCTTCGACGGCTCCGTGAAGCTGACGGACTTCGGGGTCGCCGAGGGTGAGGGGGTTGGTGCTCGTCGGGTAGCGGGCGCGCCCAGAGGCACCGCTCCCTACATGTCGCCAGAGCAGGTGAGAGGCCGCGCCGTAGGCCCAACAACGGATCTCTTCGCAACAGCCATCGTGCTTTGGGAGCTTTTCACCGGCCGAGACCTGTTCTTGGGTGAGTCGGAACTCGACACCTTGCGCAAGGTCGTCGAGCATCAGGCGGCCCCACCATCCGTATATGCTTCCGACCTTCCGGAAGTCTTTGACGAAATGCTCCTTCGGGCTTTGAATAAGCATCCTGAAGAGCGGTATCAGTCCGCGCAAGAGTTTGGACGTGCGCTTCTGTCGGCCGCAAAAACCCTGAAATGGAGCCCTGAGGATCGGAACAAGCTGGGAAAGATGGTAGGATATGCTCTTGCAGCATAGGGTTCTGCAGAGTGCACGAGCAGATACCTTCTGTTTGACGCCAAAGCGCGGGGGAAACAATGCGGTTATTCGAAGAAACACGGTCCACCAATCCGGTTCGTGTCCTACTGGTCGACGATGAGATGGCCTTGGGCGTCACCTTGGCGCGCGCCATGGGAGAGAAGTACGAGATGGTGTGCGAAACGAGCACCCGAGATGCCCTCAATCGCCTGGAGCAGGATGCGGACTTCGACGCGATTCTCTGTGATCTGAACATGCCCGGCGACTCGGGCATGGTCCTATACGAAAAGCTCGCTACACAATGGCCGGGGCTGGAACGACGAGTAGTGTTCATCACGGGCGGCTCCTACGACGATTGCACCTCTCGTTTCCTATCGGAGGTACCCAACTCCTGCCTGGAGAAGCCCTTCGACATCTCCACCTTGGAGAAAATGCTTCCTCATCCTGATCCTGGCACCTAGGAGCTCGATGCCGGCGACTACTCCCTCAAGAGAGATAGTGCTACCGGAAAACGCCTCGGGTCGACTCGATTCGCTTTTGGCTCGCCTACTGCCCAAGGTCTCTCGAAGGGAGCTCAAAGCCGCTTTCCGCGCTGGTAAGGTCCGGCTAGACGGTAGAGCATGCCGGGGATCGGCCTCCGCGAGCCCCGGAGCAACAGTGGAGATCTCTGGGCTGCAAGAAGCGCCACAAGCCCCGACTCGTTCTGTCTCACGTCAGGTGTACGTAGTGCATGCCGACGAACATGTAGTCGTGGTGGAGAAGCCGGCGAATATCCCGGCGTATCCATTGACATACGGCGAGGGCGGCAGCGTATCCGAGGCGGTCCTCGACCTCTTTCCGGACATGAATGGAGTTGGGGATCAGAGAAATGCGCCCGGTCTATGCCATCGCCTGGACGTGGAGACATCGGGATTGCTGCTTTTTGCCCGAAGCTCCTTTGCCTTCGAAGAGATCCGCAGGCAGTTTCAAGAGAAGAAGGTTGAGAAGATATACATCGCCGCCGTCTTTGGCCTTCTTCGCGGAGAGGGCGTAATCGATGTTCCGTTGGGCCGGCGCTCAGCCAAACGCATGGTGGCCGGTCCCCCAGAGACACTTCGACAATGGCCGGCCCTCACACGCTGGAGGGCTCTTCGCCGTGCAGACAATCGCAGCTTGGTGGAACTCAATCTTCAGACGGGCGTGACCCACCAAGCCAGAGTTCATCTTGCTTTTCTGGGACATCCCGTTCTTGGTGATGAGAAGTACGGCGGCCCTCCGGCCGAAAGACTCGGGCTGCATGCCTCACGCCTGGGTTTCATCCATCCCGTAACGAAACGCAGCCTCTCCCTGCACAGTCCTCGAGACGAATCCGTCAGTGGGATGGTCCCCGCTCGAGCTGATTGATCACGTTGGCATTTCCGTTTCTCTTCGCGTGGAGTTGCTACCCGGTGGGCTTGGGGGAACTCACTTGCGGAATATGTTCAACACGGCCTCCACGACCTTTCGGCCATTCGAGCCAACCAACTTGCCAATCTCGGGAGCATCCAGCCAACAACCACCGCAGTTTAGGCAGCGAGCCGTCGAGACATCATGCATTCTGACGGCTTGAAGCTCGTCTCCACACCTGGGGCAACGCATCCAATGGCGAAGTCGAAGCTCCTCCTTCTCCGCCTTGGCCATGCGTTTGCGACGCTCGCTGGCTAGTCTCCTCTTCTTCTCGATGTCCTCGAAGAGAAAGAACTCCTCCTCGGTCTGGCTGGGGCGATGATGATCGGACATTAGCCGACTCCCTCCCTCCCAGAGCCCGGATACACACCAGGGCACACCGATAGAATAGGTCCAGCGAGTGGAGACGTCGAGGTCGGGCCTCATCGGCGAGCTTTCAACGTGACGGGGAAAGCAGCCTGATCAGCTGCCGTCACATGGGCGATACGAGAGGAGCGACGCCGCAGACGGGATATCGCAGCATCCCTGCCGACGGAAACTCCAAGCCAATCTTCTACTCCATATCCAGGTTGGTGCGGGCCACCGCCGCCTCGGGCCCCTGGGGGTAGAGCTCCAGATACCTCTCGTATAGCCGCCTTGCTTCCTCGGAGTTGCCTTGATGCTTGTTGGCTTCCGCCAGCCCGATTATCGCCTCCCCATGTCTCGAGCTATGCTCCAGGGCCTGCTCGAAAGATGCTATCGCCGCATGCCAAGCCCGCATCTCTATGTAGCAGAAACCCTGCCCTACATACCCGTCAGGCTGGTTCGGACGCATTGCGGATGCCCGTGCATATAGGTCTAGAGCTGTCTCTATCTGCCCTCTGTTTCTGGCATTCGTGGCCTGCTGCAACAAGCCCTGATAGGTCGGCCTAGGAGGCTCCGGCGGCGGAGCCTTGGAGACCTTCGTCTCTGGCGGGGATGCCTTCTTGTCCTCATCATCGAAGACCTCTGGTTCCTTCTCTTCTTGCTTCGAAGAAGCAACCTCCACCTCGGCTTCCGACTCTTCCTTGGCGAGCCCATCCTGATCCGCTCCAACCTCCTCCTCGACCGCATCATCCTCGGCAGCCAGCGCCCTATCTCTTTCTCCCTCCTGGAAAGCCTGCTCCTCCTCGGCGGGCTCTCCAAGACCTATCAGTCCCAGTGCCAGATCGGGCTCCATGTAGTAGAAGGCTCCCCCTCCCGCTACCACGAGGAGCAAGAGAAGCACGACCCACCTCGCCTTGCCGCCGCTTTTCCGAAACTCCTCGAAGTCCTCATCCTCCAGGGCGCCGATTTCCTCTCCCAGCGCCGCGCCTCTTCCCGTCGTCACGCCAAGAGGTGACGAAGCCGAAGAGGATGCATCCAAGGAAGCTTGTGGAGGTGGGCCATGAGGTGAATGTGCCCATGCCGGTGCCTGAGACACGGAGACATCCGGAGTTGGCGCGGCAGCCGGAGTGGCAGCCCACGACGGCTCCCCGGAAACGGGTTCTGGTTTGCCCGGCTCCTCTAAAGGGCTTGCAACCGGCGCGGCAGCTTTCGAGCTAAACGATTGCTCCGCCACTGGCCGCTCGGATGAGGCCGATGCTTCCGCGATTGCTCTGCTTGCCTGATCCACGACGTGAAAGAAAGGGGCAAGCTCGGCAATATCGCCAAGCTCCTTCCAGCTTTGGCCCGACCGACTGATCTCGTCATCACGAGCAACTCGCCGCTCGATAATCCATTTGTGCAAAGTGGCCAATGAGTCGAAGCTGAAAGCCTCGCCGGACCTCTTGCGGAGCAGCCAGGGACGGTCCTGCTCGCTCGCCGGTCCCACCGCCATCTTCGCAGGTTTCCTGGGGGCATCAGGAGGCCTTTTGTATACCTTGAAGATGTGCTGGCATTCGGTGCAGCGAACCGTCACTCCGGCTTCACTGATTCGCGCTTCATCGAAAACATAGTCGGTCTTGCACTTTTCACAACGAACGTCCATGGCTCACTCATCGTCGTTTGGGCCGGCTTGTTTCAGTCCGGTCAATCTGCGTCTTGCCTCACCGGCTCGCTCATCGTCCCCAAGAGCTTCGTAGCTGGCTATGAGACCCTGCAAGGCTTCACTCC
>SKWY01000104.1 GCA_007128675.1 Deltaproteobacteria bacterium
GCCCCTTGGCGGCGCTCGATGGCTCTTGTAGTAGTTCTTCTGCTAGCCATTGGCGCGACTGTGTGCTCGTCCGATAACCCCAACACCCTTGACCGAGCCACCAGCGCTCTCGATGGTGATCCTCCGCCGCTCCCGCTTGGCGTCAGTCACCACACGGCGACTCCCTTGCTGGACGGGACCCTCTTGGTGGCCGGTGGGCTGTCCTCTGAAGGGGCCGTGTCGGAGACCGGTAGGTACGAGCCTTCGAGCGGGAAGTACCACCCCGAGCCCTCTCTTGCGGCCGGTCGCTTCGGCCATAGCGCGACCCTTCTCTCGGATGGGCGAGTGCTATTGGTTGGAGGACGAGCAGGTGATGTCGTGGTGGACACCCACGAGATCTTCGTTCCCGTTACGGGCTGGGAGCCACTGCCTGGGCCCAGCGGGCGCCACTCTCATCTGGCCGTGCGCTTGTCCGATGAGCGAGTGCTCGTGGCCGGCGGTATCGATGCTGAAGGAGATGCACTCGACGATGCCCACCTTTTCGACCCTCTGACCGACACGTGGGCGGTCGCGGCGAGCATGCCGTCTCCTCGAGCGGCGGCGGCCACGGTTCGCCTCCACGATGGTCGAGTCTTGGTGGCAGGCGGCTCGACTCCTTTGGAAGGAGCAACGGCAGCCTCGTTCATCTACGATTCCGCCAGCGACTCTTGGCAGCCCATGGAAGCCATGCCAGTGGCCAGGGAAGGGCATGCCGCCGTCGTGCTGCATGACGGAAGAGTGCTGGTGGCGGGGGGAGGGAACGGGGGAACCTTGGATCCCACGGCTTTCCTTTATGACCCAAACGCCGACGTGTGGTCCGACGCCGGCAGCTTGGAGCTGGCTCGAGAGAGCCACGGCATGGTGGTCGTTCCGGAGGGAGACGTGATCGTCATCGGTGGTGACGGTGAAGACGGCCAGACTGGAACAGTCGAAAGGTGGAGCATCGATGCGATGGAGTGGGAGCCCTTTGGGAGTCTGTCCGAGGTGCGTTCGGGTCACTCGACTGTCACTCTTCCTGGCGGCTCCATTCTCGTCTTGGGCGGTACCGGTGATGGTGATGGACAGGCATCGGTCGAGGTTGTTCGCCGGCTCGCTGGTGAGTGGACCGAAGCCGCCCGGCCGGGTGGTGCCCGAACCGAGCCGAGTCTTCTGAGCTTGCCCGATGGCCGCGTCTTACTCTTTGGCGGCGCCATTGGGGGTCTCCTGTCGACCTCGACGCAGCTCTACGATCCCGCGGCCGATAGATGGTCCACGGCAGGTCGCCTCGAGGTGGCCCGTGAGCGTCATGCCGCCGTACTGCAGCAAGAAGGCGGGGTGCTCGCCATAGGGGGATGGGATCCCGACAGCGGGTCGCTCCAAAGCGTCGAGCGGTTCGATGCGGATACCCTTGCCTGGTCCAGTATGGCTCCACTCGAGAGCGGCCGCTTCGGCCATACCGCAACCCTTCTTTTCGATGGAGACGTTCTTGTGGTTGGGGGGCATGACGGGGAGTCGTTCGTAGCTGCGTCCGAGCTGTACGCCCCCGCGATGGACAGGTGGTATGGGCGAGAGCTAATGGGAATACCGCATCGAGTAGGTCATGCCGCTGTGCTTCTTTCGAGCGGCGAGGTTCTCGTAAGCGGCGGATTTCAAGAAGAGAATGGGTATCTATCCTCTGTGGAGAGGTATGACCCGGACGGGGATGCCTGGCGCGATTCGACTCCCATGGGCTCTGCCCGGCAGCAGCACTCCCTTGTGGCGCTGCCGGACGGAAGGGTTCTTTCCGTCGGTGGCTTCGACGGCGAGGATTATCTTGACTGCTCCGAGCTATATGATCCCGATACGGAGACGTGGCTGCCCGCGGGATCGATGCTGACGGCGCGAGCACAGCACTCGACTCTGCTGCTTCCATCCGGGCTCGTCCTTGTGACTGGTGGTCGCAATGCCGGCGGATCCGTGGACGATGCCGAGCTCTTCGATCCCCTCACCAAGAGTTGGATGCCAGCCGGCCCGATGCTGGCGGCTCGTCAAGGGCATGGAGGCGCCCTGCTTCCTAGCGGCGAGGTGCTGGTGGTGGGGGGCTACTCGGAAGTGGTCGAACGCTACGAACAGGGCATCACACCGCTTGAGGGCTCCAGGCCGCAAACTACATGGAGTCCGAGCGATGGCTCGGGAGAGGGCCTCATAGAATGGAACCGTAGCATCGTGGGGCCGACGGGCCTTGGCGGAAGAACGGGTGATGGCCAGGCGGACGTGCCGAACCTCGTGCTCGTGTCTCTATCTGGAGGGCCTCCGGTGAGGCCCTCACTTGCACAGTTCTCGCCGGGTCTTGCCACAGTGGTAATGCCGAGTTCTGTGGCCGCTGGTTGGTACTTGGCCTTTCTATCCGAGGGCGGCACGATTGGGTACGCGCACCCGGTCGTGGTCAGAGAACCCGAGGGAGTACCGGCTCGCCTGGCGTTCGATACGCCGGAGACGGTCTCACCAGTAGGTCGCTGCTCGGTGGAGGTGCGAGCCAGCATACGAGACGGCGATGACAGGCGGGTTTCCGTCGATGAATCGGTGGCCGTAGAGGTGATGCTCGAAGGGCCGGAGGCCTCACTCTTTTCAGATGCCTCTTGCGTCGAGCCCCTGACCGAGCCGTTCGTCGAGGCGGGGCGCAATAGCCTTGGATTCTTCTTTCGAGCAGAGGAAGAAGGAAACCTGCGGCTGAGTGTTCTCGCAGATGATCTCCAAAGTGACGAGCAAGAGCATCGAGTGGTCCGTCTCGAGGATGGCATGCCGGATCATGTCATCCTTTCGAGCACATCCAACGTCGGTAGGGTAGGTGAGGAGCTGCTTCTCGAGGCCCAGGTGGTTGGCGCGGATGGACGGCTGCTCGCCGAGACGGTGACGATCACGCTAGCGGTTGATGGGCATGGGAGGTTCGTTGGTCCCGATCAGTCGAGCATCGAGGTCACCACTGATGCATCCACGGGCAGGGCCAGAGTAGGGGTGACCACTGATCGAGAGGAGCCTTTGCGTGTCGTGGTGGTCGCCGCCTTCAACGAAGCCGGGGAGCTGGTCACCGGAGTTGAAGGCCACGGGGCGGTGGAGATTCTCTTTGGGTATCCTCCAGAGATTGTGAGCGAGCCCACCCTGATGGGAGTGGTGGGAGAGGCCTATCTGTACGGCGATACCGGGCGCATGGAGGCGACTGGTACTTCTTCGATAAGCTACGCGGTCCACGCCGGGCCCGCCGGCATCAGCGTGGATCCAGAGTCCGGGCTCGTGGCCTGGGTCCCGTCGGCTGTGCGTACCAGCGAAGTTGTTCTCACCGCCTCGAGCGTTTTCGGGATCGATATGCAGTCTTTTGTAGTCGATGTCATCGATGATGATGAGGCGGCCGAGCCCCGAATTCTGCCCACGGCGCTCTCTCGTGCAATGGTGGGCACGCCATATCCCTACGACGAGGATGGAAGAGCCAGCGCGGTCGGGCTGCGACCCATCGTTTGGGAGAAGGTCGAGGGTCCAGCCGAGTTCGCGATCGATGGACAGACGGGCATCGTCGCCTGGACGCCGGAGCGAGCCGCCCTAGAGACAATCACGATAGCAGCCACCAACGAGGTTGGTCGTGACGAGTATACGTTCACCGTGGAGGTCATCGACCTCGATGATGTCCACCAACCTCCCAACGTGTTCGCCACGATTTCACCACAATCCGGGGAAAGCCCTCTCCGAGTTCGAGGAGACGCGACGGCGAGTCAACCATCCGAGGGCTCCGAGATAGCTTTCTTCAGGTGGCAACTCGGTGACGGCAGCATAGACCGCTTTGGACCGCTTTTCGAGCATGTCTACGCCGTGCCTGGAAGCTATGTCGTGCGAGTCGAGGTCACCGATGTCTTCGGAGCTGTCGGAACCGATGACATCATCGTGTCGGTCATGCAGGACGGCCTCATGCCGCCTCGGGCCAGGGTTTGGGCGTCAGTGACCGAAGGCGAGGATTCGCTGTCGGCTTCGTTCTTCTGTGATTGCGAGCCCGGCTCGTCGCCACTTGCCTCCTATCGGTGGGATTTTGGCGATGGCGAGGTATCGGATGAGCCAAGCCCGACTCATGTATTCGGTCCCGGCTCCCATCAGGTAAGACTGCTTCTTACCGATGAGGAGGGGCTGACCGCTCGGGATACGGTGACGGTTCGCGTTTCCGACGGTGAGAATCTGCCGCCAATCGTTTCGGTCAGCGGCGCCCCTCTTTTTGGTCCGGCCCCCTTGCAGGTAAACCTGCTCGCAGCTTTCGTCGATCCCGATGGCGAGGTAACCGAGGTTCGCTGGCTATTCGAGGATGGCTCGAGCCTAGAGGGTCACTCTCAGACCCACACCTTCGAAGAGCCTGGGCTGTGGATGGCAACGGCCGAGGTGCTCGACGACCAGGGATTAGCGTCGAGGGCTTCCTTGGAGGTGACGGTTACTACTCCAGACGGGGCTATCCCGCCCTCGATTGTAAGCACGCCGGGGCGTACGGCTGAGGTGGGAGAGCCATATCGATACAACCGCGAGGGTAGGGTCGCTGCGCGAGGCGATCGGCCAATCTCCTTCTCTTTGGGTAAGCAGGTGGGCGATAGACTGGAAGGTGTGCCCGAGGGCATGAGAGTAGATCCCGTCACCGGCGAGCTGACCTGGACACCTAATAGCGAGCAAGTGGGCAGCGAGGCCGTTGCCTTGGTGGCGCGCAATGATGCCGGCGCCGCGCTTCAGGAGTGGACGATCGATGTCGTCGGTCCCACCGAGGAAGACGACTCCGGCACGGGTTGCGGTTGCGGCGCCTCCAGAGCCTCCGGCAGTGCTCTGGCGATGTTACTGCTCTTGCTTTTCGTCGCCTGTCGCCGCTCGCCTGTGCGCCCGAAGCCCTGATTCAGTGCGGTTCACTTCACTGCTTGGCCTCTTTTTCAACAGCGCCAAGCCAGTTGCACCCGATTCCCAATCCCAGAAGAACCCAGAATACGGGAGCAACTGAGACTACGCTGTCATTGAAGAATGCGGCTGTCAGGTAGCCCACTATCCCGGCCAGAATCGCGAGGCTGTGTGATGAGTAGAAGCCGTCGAGGCCTTTTCGAGCGGCAGTGACGAATCCTCGAAACAGAAAGCTACCAAAGAGGGCTAGTAACAAGAGAAGCGAGACGATGCCCGTGCTGATCGCTATCTGCAGGTACTTGCTGTGTGGCTTGTCGATCAGGGTGAAGGGGCCGTCGGAGTAGTAGAGAATCTTGGCGAGATACTCATCCTGGGGAAAGTAGAACGGAAAACAATCCGGGCCTCGTCCCAAGATGACTGTGTCCGCCAGCATTGGTAATGAACGAGACCAGATATAGCCTCTGTTGGAGCCCAGCCTTTCCAGACCGGAGAAGCCGATGGTCTTCACGGGCTCGAACTGCACGGGTTCACCCCTGTTGTTCACGAAGTGGAAAGAGCCTTCGACCAACGTGAAGGCAAGCTCTAAGTCCTCCTTGTGCACAATGAGAAATCGGTCCCTGATTTGAAATCCATATTGCTGGAAAGGTGGTGATTGGAAGAGATGCCTCTCTTCTTCGTCATCCCATTCAAAGTTCAATTCCCTTCCTGCCTCGTCTCTTGTGAGGAGTCGATCGCCTGTGTGAATGAAGACAAGCGCCTGGCCATTGTCGAAGAGCAGGCGCAGGGTCTCGTCACCCAATACGATGTCGGCGAGAATCAGATTGTCAGGGGAGGCATCGACGCTGGTTGCTGGCCTTGACTCGAAAAAGGATTTGATCTGACCCCAGGGCTTCCCCCCGGATGCGTAGTTCATGGTCATGAAGATGATGGTTGCGCCAGTGGCGAGAGCTGCAAAGCTCCTCCATCGCTCAAACGCGCGCCGGGCCAGAAAGGGGCTAATGATGACGATGGCGGCCAAGGTGCCCACGAGGCCCGCTCGAGAGTTGGATCCAATGAGCACGGCAAACATCAAACAAGAAAAAAGAATGGCCCCGATCGCCCTTCGTCCATCCGTGATGAAGACCAATACTACTGACAATGGCAGGAGCATGGCCGCATAGCTGCCTACGTAGTTGGTGTTGTAGAAAGTCGAGTAGATGGCGTGTTCATCGAAGTTGAAGGTTAGATCCGCGCCGAGTCGTCTCTGCTCTTCGGACAGAATCAAGGCTCTTCCCAGGTCTGTCTGGAAAAGGTCGGCACCGAAGTACTGAAACACCCCTATCAGCCCCGCGGTTGTCGCCGAAAGGACGAGCGCGAACAGCACCGCGTTGACGTGTCTCTCGTTTTGAACGAGATGAATGGTCATGAAGGCTAGAGCCACATATGCGAGCAAGACTATGCACCCTTCATGACGCTCGGTGAAACCAAACCATGCGGTGCTCTTGTGCTCGGCAAGAAGGGTTGAGAGTAGGACAAAGAGAGCGAACAGTCCCAGGTAGTAGTTTGCCCGTACAGGCTTGAGAGGGATGCGTCCATCAAGGTAGCCCTTGACGAAGAACGCTATGGCCGTGAAGGTCGCCAGCACAAGAAGCACGGCTTTGTAGTACGAAAAGAAGTCCAGGCCGCTATCGCCAATCCAGTACTCTAGAGCTATCCCTTCCAGAGGGATGACTTTGAGGCGGACCACTAGTGGCACGATTGCCACCACGAAGAGGATGGGCACGAGCTCAAGGAGGCCAGAAGAGAGGACCGATCTCGATGATCTTCGCTTTCTTTGCCTTCTCTTCTTCGTCGCTTCTTTTGGCAAGGGACTCCTCTCAACGGCAGTCGGAAGGTGTGGGCGTGATGTCCGGGCTGGTCGACGCCTTCAGAAGAGCATGGTTTCGAAGCTGAAGCACCAGCTGCGGTCGAGATACGGGGAGCGGATTGTCTCGAGCTGACCGCGTCAATTGGTCCCCTCGATTACGCGTCTTTCCTGTTCAATATGCACGGTCTTCCGATTCCTTGGTCGATCCCTTCGCGCGTCGGGTAAGAGGCCTTCACCGCAGTAACCTTGCAGATTGACTGGCTACTGCTCTACGGGATACCGTGAAGCTTCGCGACTGCGGTGTACTTGGAATTGGTTCTTGGTGTAAGGCATTGTCTTGGTGATGGATTAGCGGCCACTTGGGTCGATGGGCCGCGAGGCTCGGCGCGTGGAGAAGCTCGTCAGAAGGAACGCCAGTTGAAGAAGCAGATTCCCTTTGGCAAGTACATGCTGCTCGATCGCATCAACGTCGGCGGCATGGCGGAGGTCTACAAGGCCAAGACCCTGGGCGTCGAGGGATTCGAGCGCCTCCTTGCCATCAAGAGGATTCTGCCGAACATCGCCGAGGACGACGAGTTCATCGCGATGTTCATCGACGAGGCGAAGATCAGCGTCCAGCTGACACACTCGAACATCGCGCAGATCTATGATCTGGGGAAGATAGGAGACGCGTACTTCATTGCCATGGAGTACATAAGCGGCAAGGATCTGCGTTCCATCTTCGACAAGATGCGCATGCGCGGGGAGCATCTACCCATCCCCATGACCTGTTACGTCCTCAGCAAGCTGTGTGAAGGACTCGACTATGCGCACAGAAAGAAGGATGCCGCTGGGAGGCCGTTGAGTATCATTCACCGCGACGTTTCTCCTCAGAACATCCTTGTTTCGTACGAGGGAGAGGTCAAGATCATCGACTTTGGGATCGCCAAGGCGGCCAACAAGGCAAGCCGCACGCAGGCGGGAATCCTCAAGGGCAAGTTCGGCTACATGTCTCCCGAGCAGGTTCGGGGGCTCCCGATAGATCATCGAAGCGATGTCTTCGCGGCTGGTGTTTGCCTTTACGAGCAGTTGACAGGTGAGCGCCTCTTTCAGGCGGAGAGCGACTTCTCCACGCTTGAGAAGGTACGAAATGTCGACATAGAGCTGCCAAGCACGTTCAACTCGGCTATTCCCCAGGCCCTCGAAAGGATCGTGATGAGGGCTTTGGCCAAGGACGTCGAGGACCGGTACGAGTGGTGCAGTGATCTTGGAGACGACCTGCAGCGCTTTTTGATCACGTCTGATTCGATTTTCAGCAGATCCGATCTGGCAAACTTCATGAAGGCCGCCTTCGCGGAGGATCTGGAAAAAGAGAAGCTGAAGAACCAGCAGGCATTACTAGACGACGGTGATGGTGGAGAGCTCGATCTTGGGGACCTCGAAGAGGAGGCGCCTTCGGCTGCGGATCCAGAGGACTCGACGCAGCTTTTCGACCCTACCACCGAGTTCGATCAGCTACCCGGCTCTCCCAGCCAAAAGGATGAGCCCAGGCCTTCGGCTCCGCCGCCTAGGACTCCATCTCCCGCCGCTCCCCGTCCGCCCGCCGCTGGTCCGCCTCCAGGCCTAGGCCAGGCACCATCTAGACCGGGCGGCAGCCCACCGCCAGGGTTCAGGCCGGGGGCGAAACCTGCGCCGCATCCCCAATCCAAAACTCCGCCGGTGATCGGACGTGGGGCCGCTAGAGGGCCATCCCTCCATGAGGCTGCGCGAGGCAGCTTGGTAGGCCCCGAGAATAATGACGAGGAGGGCCCACCAACGGTAGCTGAAGGAATCCGCTCACCCAGAGCGTCTTCTCCCAGGCCAACGGCAAGGCATGCTGCCAGCGCCGCGAAGAAGAGAGCGGGCTGGAAAGTGCCTTTCCTCTCGGGTCTGGCTGTTCTCGTTTTGGTTGGTGCCGTAATGGGTGGCGTCCGCTTCATGGGGTCCGGGGTAGGCTCGCCTACAGGCATCCTGATCGTCAGTGGGGACCCGGTGGGGGCGAAGGTGGTTCTGGATGGAGAGCACGTTGGGGACATGCCATTCGTGGATACAGAGGCGATCATAGGCGGCAGAGCACTAATGGTGACGAGCGAAGGCTATGAGCCACACGAGGAGAGGGTCGTCGTGTTGCCGGGACAGACGGCAAGCATCTCGGTCAGCTTGCAGGAGAGCGGAGGCAAGCCCGCCTCGTTGCTGGTGGTGTCTGTTCCTCTGGATGCCCGTGTTCGCTTCAATGACAAGGTGGTCAAGGAAGGGGGGGACTCTCCGTGGCAGTCCAGGGACATAAGGCCCAATGAAGCTCACACGATTGTCGTGGAGAAGGATGGGTATTGGCCGAGGACCGTGGAGTGGACGCCCGAGCCTGGCGAGGAGAAGAACCTTACCGTTACCTTGAACGAGGCCGAGGCAGAGCTCGTGGTTACGTCGCGGCCTTCACGTGCTGGGGTCTTCATCGATGGCAGGCAGGTCGGGCGCACTCCGCTCAAGCTCGATGAAATGGACGGATCCAGGACCTATGATATCGAAGTGAAGGGGGTTAGGTGTTTCGAGGATTGGTCCTCGGTGCTCGACTTCGACGGAGAGGCGAAGAAGCGGATCCAGGTAGAGCTAGAAGAGATTCCAGGCTGCAGGACGGCGACCAAGACCAAGAGACCTCGACGGCCGCGCCCTGGGCCTTCTGCTCCCGCAAAGACGGTGACCAAGCAGCAAGAAGGCAGCGGTCTTCTCAGCGTGAACACGCGTCCCGGCTGGGCATGGGTCATCATCGATGGTGAAGAGACCGGCAGGCATACTCCGCTGATCAACCACGAGCTTCCAGCCGGCGAGTACACGATCTTGGTAAGAGCTCCCGACGGCCGTGAAAACACGGCGCGCGTGACGATAAGACCCGACGAGATAACACGGCGGACGATCGACCTCGATTAGTCTTGCGTCAACGTATGGAGGGTTTGGCTACCAGCCCTCGGTTCCGTCTCTCTGCTCTAGAGGATCGTCATCATCGCTGCCTCGTCGAAACAAGCTTCGCCATCCCCGCGAGCCCGAGGAGCGCCCCCCGGAGACATCGTCGCCATCTTCTGCGAGACCGTCTCTTCTGGTGCGTGTGCCCATGGGGGCGCTGGTCGAGCCACTTCTCTGGTCCCGTCGCCAGGCGTCCTCGACGAGCGCGGAGACCGCGTTTTCGACCTCGGCCTCGAGGTTGAACTCGGTTGTTGGTAGCTGAAAGCGACGAGTGGCTATTCGTCGTTGATGGGGGATGCTTACTATCCAGGCATTGAGTTCGATTGCACCCATGGTCCGTTGCACGATGCCATATACGGCCCAGTGGAGCTGTACATGCCTACCTAGCCGAACCATGGCCGGGCCGACTCTTCCCGATTCCAGCTCGCGACCAACCTCACTAACCGTTGATTGCAGCCTTTGAAACTCTTCGGTGAGACGAAGGTCTACCTGATAGGTTCCGTCCTCGGTTGGCGTGACCTCGATTACTTCTCCGTGTGGCATCGTGCCGAGCTGCTCGAGTCGCAGAACGTGCCTTCCAGCTGGTATCCTGTCGATGCTGACAGGGGTGAACCCCCTCTGTTTGCCGGACACGAAGACTCTGGCTCCCGGTGGCTGGCTGGATACGGAAATGGAGCCCACGGACCCTGTTTGTATGGCGTTTCGCTGCCTGTCCACGATCTGCTCGAGTGATGAATCGAACTTGCTCTCATCGATGCTGAAATCCGGTTTGTGAAGCAAGAGCTCCTTGTATGTAGCCTCGCCGAGCTCAGCTTGTCCGGACATCATGTAGGAGGCGGCGAGATAGGCTAGCGCCTCGGCGTACTCTGGCATGCGGTCGATCCAGGCGGTATTCTCGCGCAGGATCTCGAGCGCCTTGCGTGCGGAGTCGACGGCTTCACTGAACCTTGTCTGAGTGTACGCCTCTTGCCCCCGTTGCAGATGGGCGCGGGCTTCTCGAAGGGCGCCTTCGAACTCTGGCGGCGGCCTTCCGCTGAGGGTCGGGGCAAGATCAACAAGTTCTATGCGATCCGCCCTTGCCAGGGCCCGCTCGAAGTAACCCCCGACTTGGGTTGCCGTGCGTACCGACTCGTTGTCGTTGGGGATCAGGAATACCTGTGCTCTTCGGCTGCCTGCCTGGCCTTGAGCAGACAGGGAGCTGGGCAACGTCAGGAGGATCAATGCGCCGATGACTATGGAGTACTTATTGGATGGATGCATGACACCATCAAGTGTACCAAGTCCGCCCTTGGCGCCCAAATCGGGTTCGTTCCTTTTGTCACCTATCATGCGTGAGCGGCGACGGAGACGGCCAATGGGAATCGAAGTCAGATGAAGCTAGGGAGGTATTCGAATTATCGGCCAATCCGAGTGGGGCTGCTGCCCCGTCGTATCCGCTCCGGAAGACAGAGCGGAAAAGAGGGCCACGCCGCCTGCTATGGCGGCCATCCCGGCTGCCGTGCCAGCCCAGAAGCGCCAGTCATTGGCGGGGGCGGGTAGGACGAAGGGCTTCCTAGCGCTGACGATCTCCTCTGGTAGAGGCGTGGGAGAGGCCTCCGCGACGTTCTCCAGATAATCGTCGAGCAAGTAGACGAGGCTCTCCGGATCGAGGACCAGCAGGTCCAAGGTGATCTCTGAGATCATGGCTGCACTTGCTACATCATATGCTCGAATCAAGGCCTCTCTGCCCGAGGCGTCGCTGGTTACCCGTCCTACTACGATTCGGTCGACGGAGAACATCTCGGCCAGGCGGTCAACCGACTGTGGCATCCGTCGGCCTGATCCGGGCAAGTCGGCAATGGCGGCGTCACGATAGCTGTGAAAAATCCCCGTGCTCGGTCCGGCACGGAGGCGCAAGTCCACACGACTTGGCTCGCCCGGCCTCGTTTCGTGCGTTTCTGTTCGGGGGATGAATCCGCGCTGGCCGGCCTCGATGTAGAAGACACCCACCGGCGGGCCTTCAATCTCTACCGGGGCGACCCCCATGAAAAAGCCGTTGACCCATATTTCGGCATGGGAAGGGGTAGTGCTTATGGAAAGGCGTCCGGACGCCGTCGCGGTAACCTCCCAGCGGGCACCTTCGAATGCCTCCATGAGCGGCGGGGAGAACACGTTGGCGTCGGGGGCGATCTTCGGGTTCAGGATGATTGCTTGTCGAAGAGCTGCCTGTGCCTGCTGGCGATTGCCCGACACGAAATGGGTCGCGCCGAGCATCAAGAAAGCCTCCGCCATCTCTTGGGGCTCGAAGCGAGCGGAAAGGGCTTGGCCGTATCGTCGTACGGATTCCTGGAATAGCTCGATGGCTTCTTCGAGTTCGAGGTTGTGATACGCCTCGAGTCCCTTGCCCGCCGATGCCCGAGCCTGGAGGAGCCGAACTTCTGGATCCTCCGCTCTGCCGGCTAGCAACACGGGATCCGGGTCGATGGGCGCGAGCGCCGCAGTTCTGTGCATCCGCAACGTCAGGATTCTCTCCAGATCCACCGCGAAGCGTTCCGCGACGGCGCTGGCTGCGCCCATTACGACGAGGGTCGAGGGTGCGTCCGGGTCCGGCTCCACTACATCGTCGGAGTGCTCTGGACCGGGCTCGGGCATAGTCAGGACGATTTCGTCGCTTTCATCTTCCGGATCCTCCACAAGCGAGAGCCCCCATGAGTCGCCGTCTTCGTGCTCGGTTAGATGCTCTTCATCGTGCTCCAACGCATGCTCTTCATCGTGCTCCAACGCATGCTCTTCATCGTGCTCCAACGCATGCTCTTCATCGTGCTCCAACGCATGCTCTTCATCGTGCTCCAACGCGTGCTCTTCATCGTGCTCGGTTAGATGCTCGTCATCAAGCTCCGCCGCATGCTCCCCCTCATTCTTGGCCTCCTTTGAGGGCGCCTCGTCACCGGCGAACGAAGCCGAGGGTAACAGCGGCTGGGCGGCAAGTAGGAGGGTTGCCCAAAGGACCAGAGCCGGGAAAGGGGTAAGCGCCCGCCAAAAAGCGATGCGCCATCCTTGCCCAGACAATTTGGCACCCAATGATGGCATCACCTGAATGCTCCGATGCGAGGCGGCCGCATGTCAAGCCGAAGGAGCTCTGATGACCCCCCGTCTGGAAGCGGGGCCCGACAGAGACCCCTGAGCTGATAGGGCCCTGGCGACGATTTGGGTCGATGACGCAAAGCCGGATGCCCAAGAGGCGTCCCCCTTCGAATTTGCAAGAAGCGCCTCGCCGGTGGTGCGGTGTGGCGTGCCCGGTAGGGGCCGCCGATCAGCGGGGGGCGAGTTCGCCACCCAAGTCCGCACAGAACAACATGCCGCGATCCGCACGGCCGCATCTGTAGCGCTCGCCATGGTCGCGCTCCTGCAAGCGCACGGGAAGCAAACTCCCCTATGACGTACCGGAGCGGCCTCATGAGGAGGCATACCGCCTCCCACGGCGCCGAGTCGCTGGATAGCGTTGCCCTTGGGATACACGAGCTAGCCCGTTCGCTGGCCAACCCTGGATGGATGGGCCTATCAGCTCGTGGCAGGCTCCCAACTTCTCGAGAAAGGGGTCTACAAAATGATGGGCATTATCAAGCGAAACTCCAAAACCTCGGTGACCGGCTGGGTAACTGGTCTAGGTGTCGGGGCATTCACCATGTACTTGCTCGATCCCGTAAGTGGGCGACGGCGGCGGCATCTGATCAAGGACAAGGCTGTTCATGCAACTCACGTTGGTGCGTCTTCGGCGCGCAAGACAGCAACCGACCTTAGGCATCGTACGGAGGGTGTTGCCTCTTCGGTTCGGCACTACCTGGAGGATGACGAAGCCAATGACTCCGTCGTACACGCTCGGGTTCGCTCGCTGATAGGGACGCTATGCTCCCATCCTGGGGCAATCGAGGTGAAGGTGGAGGATGGTCATGTCACGCTGGGCGGGCCGGTGCTCGAGCACGAGGCACAGAGAATCATAAGGAAGACGGCCCGTGTTCATGGAGTCGAAGGCATTACGGACAACCTGGCCAGGTACCGCAGCGCGGAGCATGTTTCCTCGCTTCAGGGAGGTCGGCGGCGGCAGTCTCGATTCGAGTATCTGCAGGAGAACTGGGCCCCGGCACCCAGGCTGCTGGCTGGCCTTGCGGGCCTCGGTGTTGCCGCGGCGGGGCTGGGTCTTCGCGGCGTCATGGGAGGCGTCGCTACGGGCATGGGCTCGGTGCTTCTATTGAGGGCAGCCACCAATATGCCAGTGAAGCGCGCGCTCGGGCTCGGCGGTGGGAGGCGCGGCATAGATGTGAAGAAGGATATTCACATCAATGCGCCGATCGAGGAGGTCTTCGAGTTCTTCAGCCATCCGGAAAACTTCCCGAGGTTCATGACTCATCTGCGCAGGGTGGAAGCACGGGGTGATAGGACCTTTTGGGAGGCTATTGGTCCGGCGGGCATTCCGGTTCACTGGGAGTCGGAGCTTACTCGTTTCGAGCCGAATCGTAGGATTGCATGGAAGAGCATCCCTGGCTCCTTCGTGAGAAATGCGGGCTTCGTCCGTTTCGATGAGGACGAAAAGGGGACACTCGTGGAGATTCAGATGA
>SKWY01000399.1 GCA_007128675.1 Deltaproteobacteria bacterium
ATGACCCCCCATCAAGGATTCATCAGCGGAGAGCACCCAGGTGAGTAGGCAGGCCACAGACCATCCACAAGATAGGCTTCGAATCGTTTCGGGCCCTCAGAAAGGACGGGTCATCGATCTTTCGTCCTCTGAGCCAATCACCATAGGGCGCTCCAGCGCATGCGACATCGTGCTCGAGGACCTCTCGGTGTCTCGTAAGCATGCCGAGCTGCATCAGGCTCCCTCGGGCAAGTGGCGCGTGCGCGACCTCGGCAGTCGAAACGGCGTCGAGGTCGATAGCCGTTCTCGGCCCGGATGGATGGTCGTGGAGCCCGATTCGGTCATCTCGATTGGAGACTTGAACCTGAAGCTCGAGTCCAATCAGAATATCGCCGCCGATGCCACGGATCCCCAGATTGACTTCCCTCAAGATAGAGAAGGCCGCACACACAGAGAACGTCCATCGAGCGCGGCGCCCCGTTCCGTGGCTCGCCGACCCCGTTCGAGGCAAGGCGCGGCAGCAGGCGCGCGGGGGGCCCGAACGACGGGGCCTGCGCGAGGACCTAGAAACACCTCTCGGCCCCCGTATCTTCTAGGAGCGGCGGTGGGGCTTGGCGCGGCTCTCGCGCTTGCCATAGTGGTAATTGTGATTGGCAGGGCTGGCTCCACAGATCCAGTGGTTCCGACGGATCCAATGATGCAGCCCACGGGTTTCGAGGAGCCCATCGCCCAGCCTTCCGAGCCCGAGCCGCCAGCCCCGTCGACGAGCGACGACGGAATGGTGAATGCCCTGCTCGCAATGGGGCGCAGGGCCTCGGCGGAAGAAAAGTGGGGTGATGCCGAGTCTCACTTCAAGGAGGTTCTGGCAAGTAGCCCGGATCATCCCGAAGCACAGAAGTTGCTGGAGGAAGCCACGCGTGAGCGCCGCTCCATGGGGGAGATCAGAGAGGCGGAACGCGCCTTCAATCAAGGCAATTTGGAAGAAGCCGAGCTGATCGCCGAGGGCATCCACGCTCTTTCCCGCTACCGCAGTCGCGCGGATGACCTCCTGGACAGAATCGAGCGCGGGGAAGGACCAGCCAGCGCCTCTCCGGAGATCGCCAAGGTGGAGGAGCCGCCACCAGAGAAGAAGACGCAGAAGCGTCCTCCACCCCGAAGGCCTCGTCAACCCGCCAAGCGCCCTCCCAGGCGCCCCCCCGCCAAAACAGCATCCAGCGAACCCGATCCCATTGTCGCAAACGCCAAGCGAGCTTTCTCCGAAGGCAGAGTATCGGCGGCACGGACGGCGGCGGAAGCAGCCAGCGATGCTGGAGTGTCCGGGGCCGCGGAGCTTTCTCGCCAGCTAAGCACCTTCCATCGATTCTCTCAAACGGGAGACGCGGCTCGCGAGCGGGGTCAGATACCTGCTGCCCTGGCCAACTACACCGAGGCCCTCACCGCCGCCAGAGGACTGAGCCCACCCAATGGCGGCACTCCAGGCTCGGAGCTACGTCGGCATCTGGCGGACCTACACTACGAGGCCGCCCAGCAGAGTCTACAAAGAGATGATCCGGGCCAGGCGCGACGGCACCTCGAACGCGCTTTGTCATTCCAGTCCAACCACTCACAGGCAAGGTCTCTGCTCGACAGCCTTTGACGCTCGAGACCTTTGGGTCATGCTCGAGAAGAGCGAAGCCTCCGTAGGAGCAGACCAAGGTTGAGAATGAGTATGGCTCCCAGCGCCAAGTAGGCTACCGGAACCCACCATAGCTGACGTGGGCCCACATCGACCAACAGGATCCAGGCAGGCTCGGAGAAGTTGTAACGTCCCTTCTCCTGGAAGAAGGTTCTGACGTTCGCAAAGGCCCGTTCCTCGCGAATATCCAGAAGGCGGCCCTCTCCCGAGAAGCTCGGGTACTCATCATCGGCAATTGGTCTATCCGAGAGAGGTTCTCGCACGAACACTCGCGTACCAATCAAAGGGTATACCCTGTAGCGCCTGCCAAGCTGCCTGTACTGGGCTTGGAGATGATGAGGAAGCCCCTCGATCCTCACGAAGGAGTTCTTCTTGGCACGGGCAAGATCATACCCCTCCATGTCTCCGAGGCTTACGGGAACCGGGTCCAAGAGGAAGTACTCCAAGTCGGCTCGCATGCTGTAGAGGAGCCAGGCGCTCACCCCGATCACCAAAATCAAGAGGCTCGGGCTTCTCAAGCCAAGAGAACGTCCCTGGTATCGTTTGATCCCGGCATCCAGGCCCTCGGATCGCCGAGAAGGTTCCTTCGGCGCGGCTTTCTCGAAAAAAGCCTCGGCGGCGGCGGACGTCCCTTTTCCGCTCCCTGGCTCGGCGGGCTGTGCGGCCGCGCCCTCGTTCTTGGCCTTGGCTGACAAGATGCTCTTCTCGAATTTCTCTAATCAGGCGTTCGCGAAAATCTTCTCGAAGTCCTTCTCTATCGCCTCCTCATCGCAATTCTTGGCTATTGCCAGCTCCTTGATGAGAAGGCTGCGGGCCGTATCGAACATCTTACGCTCGCCAAAGGAAAGGTCCTTGTCGAACTTCAACAGGTAGAGGTCACGCAGCACCTCCGCTATCTCGAACACACTGCCGGTCTTGATCTTCTCCATGTACTCGCGATAGCGCCGATTCCAGGTCGTGGCATCGACAGACACATCCTTCATACGAAGAATCTTGTAGACCTGCTTGACCTTCTCCGAGTCGATGACATCCCGCAGACCAACCGATCCTACCTTGTTGATGGGGATCATGATTCGCATACCGTTGTCCATGATGCGTAGAACGTAGAAGCTCTGTCGCTGCCCCATTATCTCCTTGTGTTCGATACCCATCACCTCGCCCACACCCTGCCCGGGGTACACCGCCTTATCACCGATCTTGAAAGTCTGCATGGTCTGTAGTGATCCTCCATCAATCCGAAACTTCGGCGCCGGCCGTAAGGAGCCAGCTATCGAAGAGGCTCTTGCCTCTCCAAATCTATTCAACCGATCTGGATAACCCGAGATTCTCCCAAAGAGTCATGGATGCTAGTCGACTCCAACTCCCTCCAAGAGGAGTCTCCGCAGGCACGAGAGTCTGACCCGCAGAGTCGATGATCCGGACAGGCACCCCAACGCCCAAAAGCCAAGGCGCCGACTCCAAGCCCGCCGCGTTATCACCAATTGTCCCCAGACCGGCACTACTCGTCGGTAATGATCTCAACCCTGTCTTTCGCCCTCCTAGCGCCCTATACCCCTTACCTCGAAACCAGGTGAGAACTCGGGCGGCTCACGATACCAACTATCAATCTGGCATTCACCTGAAGCACTCGATCCATTGGCCGAGATCCAGTGCTTCACGCTATCGTAAAGAAAGCAGCTACACTTTCTCGTCAGATTTTAAGCAGGATATCATAGCAAGTAACCCCCCATCAACCCCCGCAGCAACTGGTTTTGCCACTGGGTCGAAGCATGGAGCCACTCTCGAGCTCGAAGCGCTGGCCAGCCGAGTTCTCGCCCGCTCCTCGTAGAAGCTCATCCCAAGTAAGGCCGCTGGGCGCCATGGGGCCGGACCAGCTCTGACCCCTAGAGACAGGCATTGGCCCAAAACGTGCTCTCTCCGGGCCCACCCTCATGGCCATTGCCAACAAAAGGTCTGCTGGCTCCGTGAAACCGGCGAGCCTACTGATAGCCACTAGCTTGTCCGCCACCATTGGGACAGCCAAGGGCCAGCTCTTCCCGGAACAAATAACCCTCATGATCCTGGGCCTTCTTGTCTTCTTGGTGGCCCTGTGCATCGCCTGGAGAATCAGAGCCAAGCGGAGGGGCATGGCCACCCTGTTGTGGTGCTCCACCCTCGGGGCGGCCCTGCTGGTCGGGCTTCTGAATGGAGCCAGTGCTCGTCCCGTTTCAGGCCAGGACGCCCGAATACCGGACGAAGGCATCATCGCCGGAAAGGTCCTCGAAACCGAGCACCTTCATTGGGGTAGAAGAACCCTGGTCGAGGTCTTTGCCGTTTCCGGAGAGCCGGCAAGATTCAGTGCCAGGCTCAATCTGCCGGCGGGATTTCCGGACCCGCGACCTGGTG
>SKWY01000511.1 GCA_007128675.1 Deltaproteobacteria bacterium
CGCTGCTCGTCGAGCGCCCGTCGACCACCGCCAGGTACAAGGTGCGCCTGTCCTCCGAGATTCCCACCGCCGTGCGAGGGTGACGGTTGGTGCAAAAGGCGTCGCTGGCGCTAGCCAGCGCCACGCCTCTCGTGACGATCTGGGGACGTCCGCTTACGACCTCGCGCATCCAGGCCGGCAGGTGAGACTGGATATGGCCCGTTCCGAGCACATCGGCAAAGTCCTCGCCCGTCGCGACAAACCCAGTCCAGCTCTTGTCCGAGGTGCCGCTCCAATGGGAGCCATCCCCAGCCGCGAGACCGGTCGTTGTGAAACCCGAGGAGTAGAAGTCGCCGTTGATGGCCACGTGAGCGCCCACCAGATTCCCGAAGCTCGAGGTTGTCCGGCCCCTCTCGTCGATTCTGGTCGCCCTTGGGCGAACGCCGGCCTGACACAGGTCAATCTCCAGGGCAAAGGCTCTCAAGGGACGGGAAGTCGTGCGCTCCAGGAGGTGTACGCCGGGGTGAGGGTTCGTCCACGTATCTTGCCCATGGGCGATCCCTGGAAGGAACGATGATATTGCCAGCAGGCCGGCCACGAGCGGCCAGGCCCCCTTTGTTCTTCTCTTGGCGTGCACGACGAACCTTTCGAGCTTGGGCTTTCCAAGTAGGAGTCTAGCAGCTCGGCTTACGGGTGAGGTCTCTTTCGTTGCGGCCTCGAGCGGGCCTATGCTTCGCGGCGAAGAGCCTTTTTGCCGTGCATGCCAAATCGACGCGATCGCCCCGTGAACGACGGGCGCCTAGTAGCTGTATGGCCCGCGATTCAAGGCATCACGGATGGCGGAGATTAGCTTATTGCTCCTAATGGTGGCGCCCGAGTAACCGTCCACCTCGACAGTGACGATGCTCCCCGGCTCGTAGAGGTCTCCTAGATGATCCTCGAGCTTCTTGCCGACTAGATGATTGAGGGCCTCGTGGTACTGCTGAACTACCAGCTTGTAGGGCTCCTCCGTGGCGTCCAGATTGTAGTTCTCATCTCGCCGGAGGTGGCGAAAGGAAGCGTCCGTCACGAGCCCATCGCGAAGAGTGAACTCGATGTTTACCTGTATCGCGTCCCCGTCGGCGAAGATGCCTCTGTAGTTTCCGTCTTCATGAGCTCGCGCCTCGGCTCGCGGCTCGAGGCTCGTCTTGGGCTCGTGGCCTATGCCGGTAGCTTCATCGGCTCTGGGGCAGCCTCCAAACAGAAAAAGAGCTGCGAGAAGAACTGGAGGAAAGATTGTCTTGGCGGTACCCATCGAGATGCTCTTTCTGCAAGGCCGTGGTCTCGCACGAAGCAAAAAAAGGGGGTGCAAGGTGCCCCGCCTTCGTGGCGCAATGCTAATCAATCCCGGTCCTTCGAGGGTACCCCCAGGCCGTCTAGGCGATAGCGTTCGAGATCGACGCCCTCGTGTGGGGTCACAATCAGCTCTTCTACCGCGTATCCCTCACGGGAAGCTATCTTGACATACTCTCGGAAGGCCGAGATCGGCATCTCTGGCGTTCGGCTCAAGATCCAGAGGTAGCGTCTGCTCGGGACTCCCACGAGGGCGTGCTGGTAGGCTTCGTCGAGAGCCAAGATCCAGTACGGCGCCGTGAACGGCCAGAAGAAGCGGACCTTCAGGCGAGCATTGCTCTCGTCCACGGGCCATGCGACCGCCCTGGCCTCGCGAAGCCTGCCGTCGAAGGAGCCGTCGCGGCAGCGGTTGATGACCTCGATTCGACCATCATCCATGGGGTTGTATGTAGCCGTGGTCGAGTGACAGCCCCTTTGCTGCCGAAAGGGGAGGCGAGCGATCTCATGCCAGGAGCCAGCATATCGCTCGAGGTCCACGCTCTCGACGGTTCTTGGAGGTGCGCTGCCGCTGCCGGTCATGGTTTTGCACCCGAGGATGGATGAGGCGGGGAAGAAGATGACAAGAAGGATGAGCGCCCTAATCATTAGCCCGTGCATCCTATACAGGGCCGGGCGAGATGACCAGTTCTACGGTGCTGTGGATGAGGCTCGAGCGCCCGGGAGTCGGCTGCGCCGGCCGCTGGTCCCTCCGAGTTGGGCTTCAATCGGGGCTCGAGGTGGTGGCGGGATTCAGGCCGGCTCGAATCAGGCGGAGGGCAAGCCCACACCCATGCTTCTCGAGGGGGGCGAAGCCTGGGGACATGGCAGCCGAGGGCTTTGACATCAATGGGCATATGCCCATAATGCTCCTTCGGAGGTGGATGAGAGGTGCCAAGGCCCCCCTGTAGAAGACGCATATCCGGAAGCCCGGCCGTTTCAATCTTCAAGCCCGCCCGCGTGCCAATGCGCCGGCTCGAGGAGGTCGTCATGACCCTGGACGAGTTCGAGGCCATGCGACTCGCGGACCTGGACGAGCTCTACCAGGAGGAGGCCTCGAGGCTGATGATGGTCTCTAGGACGACCTTCAGCCGGATCATCTTGTCGGCCCGCCGGAAGATGGCCGACGCCCTGGTCCATGGGAAAGCTCTGCGCATAGAAGGTGGGCCCGTCTGGAAGGAAGGCTCGAGGTGTTGCCGGGCCCACGACTCAGAGAGTAACTGATGCCATGCTCAGAAAAAGAAAGACGTAGTGCGGCCGGCCTTGGCCACGAGCTGTTATTGCCGGGGCATGACGGCTCCATACAGAAGAGAAAGAGCGGCGCTTTGAAAAGCGATCCCCGGCGTCCGCCGAGGCCGTGGACGATTAGGCCAACGGCTTTCGGGTAATAGAAGGCTTCTACCCGAGCATCTTTGGAACAACAGAAAACGACAGGAGCAGACGATGCAGGACAAGGAGACTGGATTCACCTCGAAGCTGGTGCACGCGGGCAGCTCGCCCGATGATTGCGGGAGCGTGGTGACCCCGATCTATCAGACCTCGACCTTTGCCTTCGAAAGCGCAAGGCAGGGCGCAGACCGCTTCGCGGGCAAGGCCGATGGCTACATCTACACTCGCATCGGCAACCCCACGATCAAGGCCCTGGAGGACTGCGTTTCTTCTCTTGAAGGTGGGGCGGGAGCTATCGCGACCAGCTCCGGGATGGGCGCCGTGACGACCGCCTACATGGCCCTTCTTGGGAGCGGCGATCACATCGTCAGCACCGCGTCGGTCTATGGACCCTCGAGAACCCTGATGGAGCAGCACATGTCCAGGTTCGGGGTGGAATCGACGTATGTGGACACCTCGAATGTAGCCAATGTGGAGCGCGCCATTCGGGGGAACACGAAGATGATCTACGTAGAGACGCCGTCAAACCCCGCGATGCAGATAACCGATCTCGAGGCCATGGCAAAGCTGGCTCACGAAAACGATGCCGTCCTGGTCGTGGACAGCACTTTCGCCTCTCCCTACCTTCAGCGTCCTCTCGAGCTGGGCGCCGACGTGGTCTTGCACTCGGTCACGAAGTTCATAAACGGTCACGCCGACGTCGTGGGAGGCATCCTGATCGCAAGAGACGAGGAGCTGGCGGGAAGGCTCCGGAAGATGATGGTCCTAACGGGCTGCAACATGGATCCCCATCAGGCCTACCTTGTCCACAGGGGGCTCAAGACCTTGTCGCTCCGCATCGAGCGCGCCCAAGAATCGGCCCAGCGTATAGCTCGCTGGCTCGAGGAGCGCCGGGACATCGACTGGGTTCGCTACATAGGGCTCAAGAGCCATCCGCAGCATGAGCTGGCGCTGCGGCAGATGAGCGGCCCAGGCGCCATGATATGCTTCGAGCTGAAGGGGGGGCTAGAAGCGGGCGAGCGGTTGATGAACCGGGTCAAGGTCGCCGCTCTAGCCGTCTCCCTCGGGGGAGTGGAGACGCTGATTCAGCATCCCGCCTCGATGACTCACTCGGGTATGCCCAGGGAGGAGAGGCTGGAGGCGGGCATCTCGGATGGGCTGGTCCGATTCTCCGTGGGCATCGAGGATGTGGACGATCTCTTGGAGGATTTGCGCCAGGCCCTTGATGGGAGCCCGGCGGCCTAGGGCGGGCTCGCCCGATACCCGGCACGCCATACGCCGCACACGATAAACGCTCGTGCTC
>SKWY01000185.1 GCA_007128675.1 Deltaproteobacteria bacterium
CCCGAAAGCAGTGGACGGAGCGTCACATAAAAGAGCTGAAGCAGGGGATGGAGGGCAGTGTGTTCGAAGCCTTTCTACCGCTCGTCAAGGATCTGCGAGCCCGTGCCGATGGTGAGTTCATCTTTGCTTACGCATTGAAGGCGTACTTCGACAGTCGGCGGCCCAAGGTCGAGCAGGAGCGAGCCTTTGAGGCCCGCCGAGAGGAGCGAAAGGAGTCGCGAGGCCGCGGCCAGCGAGGCGGCAAGGATGGGGCAAGGCGGGAGAAGCGACGGAAGACCACCGAGACCTCGAGGCAAGAAAGCGCCGAGAGTGAGAAGGCCACCAGGCCCCGGGCAGCCAAGAAGGCCCCCGCCGACACTTCGCAAAGCGAGACGGGCACGAGGTCTCGGGCCGCCAAGAAGGCTCCCGCCGACACTTCGAAGAGCGAGAAGGTCACGAGGTCTCGGGCCGCCAAGAAGCCTCCCGCCGACACTTCGAAAGAGGCTGAGACGTCAAAGCCCGCTGCCTCGGGAAGGAGGCCCGCAGCTAAAAGGGCCCGGCGCGGTGAAGACAGGGAGCAAGCGGGAGAAGAGAAGAAATCGACGAGCAGGAAGACTCCAGCGAGTCGTCTCTACGTAAGCCTCGGCCGGGATGATGGGCTGGGCGAGGACGAGGTAAGAGACGTCATATGCGGGTTGGCCGGCGCGGATCCCTTGACGGTGGTCTCGGTCGACATCGACGCTGGGCATAGCTTCCTCAACTGTCTTGACGAGGATGCCGCTAGAGTTCTGCGTGCCGCCGACGGCCGGCCGTACGGTGATGGCTCGGTGAAGGTGGAGGTCGCCAAAGGCCGAGGCAATGGGCGAAGGCGCCGGCGCAGGAAACCCGGCGGCGCGGGCAAGACCGATTCTACAGCGAAGTAGTCAATCCTTCGTGCCGGTTTTCCCGAGCAGAGCCGCAACCGCCGTTTTTGCTACTTCAGGATGTGCGCTTCTCTAGGATGTGCAAGATCTCCTCGCAGACCTTTGCCGCGCGATCCTTCAGCTTTTCGGCCTCGCTAGTCTTTTCGGCGACGAAGTCGCGATCCTCGATGCCATCCATGTTGATGAGCACGTTCTGATAGGCACCCCAGATCCCTACCTCCAGGGCGCGCGCTCCGACCTGGACGTCGGACTTGGAGGCGATGTTTCCGTGTTTTGCCGCCTCGATCATCTGGTCCCATGCTCCATCACCGATTCGCATCGTTTGAAGAGGTACCTCGATTGCCTTCTTCAGGCCCTTTTGCATCATCTCGGACCTTTGCTCTTTCTCTTCCTCCGTGCTCTTCGGCAGCCGAATGGCTTCGATGTAATCGTTGAAGGCATTGGTGTCGGCGTCAATCATTGGGATCAGCTCGAGAGTGGTCTGATGAAGCACCGGGATGACCTGGCGCAGCTTTTCGCCTAGATGCTCGAACTTGCGCACTCCATACGTCAGCTTGGAGACCATGGCCGCGAGCCCAGTTCCGATGGCGGCGATCGCCGCGGAAGCGCTACCTCCTCCTGGGGCGGAGGTTCGGGCGTTGATTGCCTGTATGAACTCTCTGGTGCTCAGGGAGGCCAAGGGCTCATCCGGCTCTTCCCTGATTATGTACTCAATGATTCTTTCCTCGGGTTTGAACTGGCTGACGGAGCTTAGCCCCATTCTGTCGATGACGAGCTTTACCTTCTGATCCTCGTCCAGGATGAAGAGATTCTCTTTTTCTATGTAGTAGTCGGCCGCCATGAGAATGGCTTCAAGAGGTATTAGGCCGACCAGCTCCGAGCCGGCGGTGCCCGCTCCAAGCGTGGCCGCGATCTCCCTTACGGCCTCGAGGACCTGGTGGGGAGGCGTGACCTGGTAATTGTTCAAGTTGAATGTGCACTGGGCCATGTTGTACTCGTCCACGAACCAGCCCATGCCTTTCAGCTCCTTGAATCTTCCGGGTTGATCCGGCCCACGGCCCGCCTCTCGTAGATCCAAGGCGATTCGGTGGGCCTGGTTATGAGTGCCGAGCACATTTACGTTGTACGCGACGAGGAAGAACCTCGCGCCCGTGGCGGTGGCACCCCACTTCGGTACGAAGCTGTCCGGACCATAGTCGGGCTTCCACTCTGGCTGCTTCATCTTCTCGGCAAGGGCCTCGTACTCACCCTTTCGTATGTCTGGGAGCTTCCTTCTGTAATCGCGGTCCTGAGAGTGCTCGTACAAGTAGAACGGGACCTCGAGCTCCGTAGCCGCCCGTTCGGCAAACCGCTTGGATATTTCGACACACTCCTCCATGGAGACGCCGGCTACTGGAACGAAGGGACAAACGTCCATGGCACCCATCCTCGGATGCTCGCCGGTTTGCCGTGTCATGTCGATTCTGTCCGCCGCTACACGCGCTGCCGCCAAGGCCCCCTCGATTACTGAATCTGGGTCGCCAACGAAGGTATAGACCGTTCGGTTCGTCGATTTACCCGGGTCGACGTCGAGAAGAGTGACCCCATCGACGCTTCTGATTGCCTCGGCGATTGCTTCGATTACTGCCTCGTCCCTGCCTTCGGAGAAGTTTGGAACACACTCGACGATTTTCTTCATTGCTCTGCTCTCTCTTCCTATATCTATTCTTGGAGTGGACCGCTCTTCGCGATGCCGATCGTTCGGCTTCCTTACGTTCACTGGCTGCGGCTTCACCATCGGGGAAGCCCCGAGAGCCGCGGAGTATACCAAATGAAACGCAGCTGTCTTCATAAGCGGGATGGGCGCTCTCCATCATTCCTTGCGCGGCTCGAGCCGCGACATGTCAGGTGGCCGCTCATCTTGGCCTTGCTTCTCGCCTGCGGCGCCCATCCCTTCCAGGCGGCCTTGGGCTCCGCGGCTCCGCGACGAGTAGACGAGCCTCGTGAGGTGAACCTGGATACCCCGCGGGACTGGGCCGTCTGGCTCGTGGGCGGGCTCGAGCTGCGTCCTTCCCTGGGGCTGGCAAGAGTCGTCTCCGACGTCGAGTGGGAGGACGGATCGTCGGAGAAGGTTGCCTCGGGCATGGCGGGCCAGCTTGGCTGGAGCATCACCATTGGAGGTCCGCCTCGTCATACGGGGTTCGTGATCAGGCCCAATGCCGGGTTCTTCTCGCGAAGCATCGCAATAGCGGACTTCCGCACCGATTTGCCCAGCCCTCCCGGTGAGACGGCCGGCAGGAATATCGCCGCGATCTGTTCCGATCCCGTCACCGGCGAGACCGTGGACTGTGCCGTCCCCAACGAGTATCAGCTGACGCTTCGTAGCCTTCATGGCGGCGCGCGAGTGGGGCACCAATGGGTCTACGAGTGGGGGCCGTTCGAGTTCTTCGCCGAGTCCTCTCTAGCCATGAACCTTATCGAATGGCGCTTTGTGAGGAGTCTCATCGGAGCCACCACCAGGAGCGGAACGCACTGGAGGTTGTTTGGATCCTTCGATGCTAGGGCGGCGGCGGGAGTACACCTGGTGCCGGCGCGCGTTGCCTTGGCGCTTCGTTTGGACTTCAGCAGGTACAGAAGCTTCGAGTATCCGGAGCCACAGGAGTTCCGAGGCGCCCTGCAGTACAATGAGGACAAGGAAGTCTGGGAGCAACCGAGAGTCTGGGTCGAGAGCGCCCGAGTCTTCACTACGACCATGATGGGAGCGTTGATTGTCGTATTCTGAACCGAGCTTTCGAGCGCGCCTTTTTACCGTGCTCTCACTGGCGGCACTCGTGCTCGCGGGCGCTTCTTGCGCTGTGACGGAGGACGAGTGGGGAGAGGCGGCCGAGGTTCGCGTATGGAACAGGTCCCAGTTTCCACTGCTGCGAATCTATCTGCATTACGATGCCGGCTTTGCTGACGCCGAGAACCTCCTGGAGGAGCCTTTGGAGCTCGACGCGAAGGTGTTGGTCACGATCAACAGTGGTGAGTACCTCACGGTCGTGCGCCACCAGGTGCAAGACGGCCCAGAACTCGCCATGACCACGGCCGAGCCCTTCAACTTCACCGCCGAACACTACACTCTCATGGTCTTCGACGAGACCTTTCGC
>SKWY01000397.1 GCA_007128675.1 Deltaproteobacteria bacterium
CTCGCGCCCCTGACCAATCTCACCTTTTCTTGGCTCGCTCTGTTGGGGCCGGAGGCCTATGGCTTGGTGCTGGCTATCATGGCCGACAACCTCTCCGGCGGCATGGCCATCTCGGTCTTCATAGCTTACCTTTCGAGTCTTACGAACAGCGCCTACACCGCCACGCAGTATGCTCTCTTCAGCTCCATCATGACTCTGCCCGGCCAGTTTTTGGCGGGCTTCACCGGAGTGATGGCCGAGCACCTCGGATGGTTCCTCTTTTTCATCTCATCATCGCTCATCGGGATACCGACTATCTTGCTGGCCCTCTGGCTGGGCCGAGTCGCCAACCCCGACAGGTGCTTCCAAGAAGGCCGCGCCGCCGTCAGCGATGGGAATAGGGAAGGCCGCGAGAAGCAGACAGCTTGAGCCACTGCGCTTTCGAGAGGACCTCATAGCACGCGGGTGGAAGAGCAAGCGAGCTTGGCCAATGCTTGATTCATGGGGCCTGCCATGCACGTTGAGCTCCTGCCCGACTAGAGATCAATCCCCAAGCCATCGGTATGGTTTGAAATCCATTCACCCGGACGCCCAGAGTAGAGCGGGGGCATCCTTGGCTCTCATCGGGGTTGCATGGGAGTCGAATGACGTCTACGTTTGCCCAATGATCCGACATATAAAGAGTTCTTTTCGTCCTATCTTGATTCTTTTCTCGCTGCTCGTTATCGCCGCGGGTTGCCCTCAAACCGAGCCCGAAGCTCCAGCGGCTCCAGAGCCTCCCGCTGAAGCAGAGCCGAGTGCCGAGGAGGCGCAGGCGGAGCCGGCGGCCGCCGAGTCCGATCCCGAAGAGGCGGCGCCCGCGGATGACCCCGAAAATGGTGATGCCTCGGCGGAGGCCGATGCATCTTCCGATGAAGACGAGGCCGAGCCCGAGGACCAGAAAGAACTCACCGATGTGAGCGGTATGGAGGAGCTGGTCCAGTGCATGAAGGAAGCTGGAGTAGTCATCTACGGCGCCGTCACATGTCCGTTCTGTCCTCGCCTTGCCGATGCCTTCGGCGGCGCCGTGGTGGTCAGCCCAATCTACGTTGAGTGCACGCAGGACGGCGAGCGCTGCAGGTCCGAGATGAAGGGGCGCGGTGTGCCGGAGATACAGGTTCGGGGAGAGCTGTATAGGGGTTCACGGGAGCCCGCCGAGATGGGAAGAGCTGTTGGGTGTAATCTCGTAGAGTAGATACCGGCTCGTAGGGTCGGCTCCGTCGACAGCCTTGTCTTCCAGCCTTCGGGCAAGGTCTCTTGCGGCGCCCCAAGGCCGGGGCTCTTGTTGTTCAAAGCACTGGCTGGGGCTTGCCGCCAAGGGTTTCTTACGTGCGGCTGGCGTCCAGGGCTGGGCTTTGGGCTGAAAGAGCAAGCAAGGGATGCCCTCGGCCTGTTCTGGCCCGAGAAGAAAGAGCTATCGGAGGTTCTTGAACATCAATTCGACGACCTCGTCGTATGCTTTTTCCGCGGTCGCGCCCCCCTCGAATGTAGCCCGCGCAACGCAGTGCTTGAGGTGGTTTCGCATCAGCTCTTTGCCGACTCCACGCAAAGCTTCATGCGCGGCGGCGATCTGACCTAGAATATCAGCGCAGTACCTGTCTTCCTCGACCATTCGTTGGAGCCCGCGAACCTGGCCCTCGATGCGTTTGAGACGGGCGAGATTGCGCTTTTTGATGTCCGGCTCCACGCCGGCTGCTTTCCGGAAGGGTTCCTTGGAGCATCTCTTCTTGGTCTCTTGGCTCATGTCTTCGTGTCACTTTGCTAAAGAGGCATGGGAGGGCGAAAGCGCTTGAGGCGGAGCGCGTTCGTGACGACGCAAAGGCTGGATGTGGCCATGGCGAAGGCAGCCAGCATGGGAGAGAGCAATATCCCGGCGACAGGGTAGAGCGCCCCGGCCGCCACCGGAATCAGAGCAGTATTATAGGCGAAAGCCCAGAATAGATTCTGTTTGATGTTGCGGATTGTCGAGCGAGAAAGCGCCAGCGCGTTAGTGACGTTTCGAAGATCGCCGGACATAAGGACTACGTCCGCCGATTCGATGGCGATATCCGTTCCCGTGCCAATGGCGATGCCAACGTCCGCTCGTGCCAGCGCCGGGGCGTCGTTGATCCCGTCTCCAACGAAAGCGACCTTTCGGCCTTCTGCCTGAAGCCTCCCTATGGCCTCGACCTTCTCGTTCGGCAGAACCTCCGCCACCACATCATCAATGCCAAGGCGCCGGCCGATGGCTCTTGCCGTTCTCTTGTTATAGCCAGTTATCCTTACGACCCCGATTCTCGCCTCGTGAAGAGCCTTGATTGCGTGCGCTGTGGAGCTCTTGAGGGGATCGGAAACGGCGAGAATGGCCTCGAGGCGGCCGTCCACCGCCGCGAAGACGACGGTCTTCCCATCCTCGAATAGTCCTCGAGCTTCATCGAGAAGAGGACCGACGTCGATCCCCTGGTCTCCAAGGAAACGCTTCGTGCCTGCGATGATGCGTCTACCCGCTACGCTTCCCGTGATGCCATGGCCTGGGTGGGCCGCGAAGTCGGCAGGCTCTTCGAGGCGCAGGTTGCGCTCGTGAGCAGCGGCTACGATGGAAGCAGCGATGGGGTGCTCCGAGTTCTTCTCGAGCGAGGCTAGGAGCCTTAGAAGCTCGTCTTCTTCGAGACCGCCCTTGGTCAAAAGGTCGGTGACCTGCGGCCGGCCCTCGGTAAGTGTGCCGGTCTTGTCAAGGGCGACTACATCGGCGTCCCTCAACGTCTGTAGGGCATCACCTCTTCGAAAGAGCACACCCATCTCGGCCCCCTTTCCTGTTCCGACCATTATCGAGGTGGGTGTTGCAAGGCCCATGGCGCAAGGGCAGGCGATAATCAAGACCGCAACTGCGTTTACGAGCGCCAGAGTCAAGGCCGGTGCCGGGCCGAGGAGCAGCCATGTCGCGAAGGTCACCAGGGCGAGACCGATGACTTGGGGGACGAAGTAGAGGGTTACCTTGTTGACCAAGGCTTGTATCGGAAGCTTGGCGCCCTGAGCCTCCTGCACCATTCGAACTATCCTGGCGAGAAGAGTGCTCGATCCCACGTGGGTGGCCCGAAAAGCGAGGCTGCCCGTGCCGTTGATCGTGCCCCCCACGACCTCCATTCCCGTCTCCTTCCGAACCGGAAGCGGCTCGCCCGTGACCATGGATTCGTCGACATGGGATGACCCGCGCGTCACGATCCCGTCGACGGGGATCTTCTCTCCGGGTCGCACCTGGACGATGTCGCCGACGAGGACTTCGTCGATTCCGATCTCCAGCTCCTCGCTGCCTCGGACTACTCTGGCTGCTTTCGCCTGAAGCCCAATCAAACGCCGGATCGCTTCACCGGTCTTCCCCTTGGCTCTGGCCTCGAGATAGCGCCCCAAGAGTACGAGAGAGATGATCACCGCCGAGGCCTCGAAGTAGACATGGGCGGTTCCCTCGGGAAGAAGACCCGGAGCGAAGGCGGCGACTATGGAGTAGCCCCAGGCCGCGGAGGTGCCGAGCATGACCAGGGAGCTCATGTCCGGGCGTCCTCTGATGAGCGGCATGAAACCTTCGGTATAGAAACGCCGACCCGGACCGAGCTGTACGAGCGTGGCGAGTATGAACAGCAGGAGATGAAGGGGCAAGGGACCGATGTGCTCCAACAGAAAGTGATGGGCTGGAGGGAAGAGGTGGGAGCCCATCTCCAATATGAATATGGGAAGAGTAAGTGTCGTCGCGATGAGGGCGGCCCGCCCAAGCCGGATCAAATCATCCCCCTGGCTTTCGGGCATGACGGGCTTCTTCAGGGATTCCACATCCCTCGCCTCGTACCCCGACCGGCGTATCGCTTCGACTAGGTCCTCCTTCTTGACTGCGCCTTCGATTACTCGCGCCGTGGCTCGACCCGACGCCAGATTGACGTTTGATTCCAAGACCCCCGGGGTCGCCGCTAGTGAACGCTCCACGTGGCTCGAGCAAGCGGCGCACCGCATGCCCTTCACCTCGAGCTCTATCAG
>SKWY01000463.1 GCA_007128675.1 Deltaproteobacteria bacterium
CCGCCGCCCTTGATGAGCTGGAAAAGGCTCATCAAGCCATGCTTGCTTCAATGATGTAGCGGCTGCTCTTGTCGCCTCTTTGCCCATACGGAGCCCGCAGCACCCATCACGAATGCGCAGGGAAGCGTTGCGCGTTACAATGCTGGGCCTCTCCCCTCATCACATCAGGACATGGAGAAAGCGTATGGCACTTCGCAAGGGTTCTCTTTTTGCTTTGCTGACGGCCGCATGCCTGCTTACTGCCTGCCGAGGCTGCGCGCCCCCCGAGGCCGAAGAAGAAATAGACCAAGATGCCACGCCCGAGGAGCTGGGCGTCTCGCATGTATCCGCAACGGATCGCGAGCTTTCGAGGGATACGGGCGATCTGGACGCCATTGCCGAGCGAGGAACCCTACGGGTGCTCGTGGCTTCCGCCGAGGAGTCCTTCCTTCCCCGTTCCGGCACTCCAGCATCCCTGGATCGCGAGATGGTCCGCGAGCTTGCCGGCAGAAGAGATCTCGACGTTCAGTTCATTCTCGTTCCCGAGCACGACAGCCTGATTCCCATGCTTCTCGAAGGCGTCGGCGATCTCGTGGCGGCGCAGCTGACGGTCACCGAGTCACGAAAGGAAGATGTGGCGTTTACCTGGCCCCTTCACAGCGCCGACGAGATCGTCGTTGGAAAAAAGGGCGAGGAAGGGCTTCCTAGTAAGCCAGAGGAGCTTTCCGGCAGGAAGGTCCATGTCCGGGCGGGCTCGGCCTATGCCGAGACGCTGGCCGAGCTTGCGAAAGAGACCGCTCCCGATCTCGAACTCGTTCCAGTGGAAGAGCATCTGGACACGGAGACCATAGTCTACGAGGTCACAACCGGAAAAAGGCCGCTGACCGTCGTCGACAGCCACCTTCTCACTGCCATCGAGGCCTACAACCCCAACGTCGAGCGCCTGTTCACCATAAAGGAAGGCCGGGACATAGCCTGGGCCGTTCGCCCGAACAACCCCGACCTGAAGGCCGCGGTCGACGCCTACCTAATCGAAAAGGCCCTCACCGCCGACGCCAAGACTCTCTTCACCGGCGACCTCGAGGAGATCAAGGAAAGGGGCAGGCTGCGCGTTCTTACACGCAACAACCCCGTCACCTACTTCTTGCACCGTGGCTCACCGATGGGCTTCGACTACACCTTGGCCAAGATGCTCGCCGACTCTCTCGACGTTCGCCTCGAGATGGTCGTCCCTCCCTCGAGAGACCTGCTCATTCCCTGGCTTCTGGAGGGCCGCGGAGACGTCGTGGCGGCCTCGTTGACCGTAACACCGGAGCGCGAGGAGCAAGTATCCTTCAGCCGACCTTACCTGCTCGTGGACGAGCTTCTGGTGGGCAAGGCCGGCGGACCGGATATCGATTCGATCGAGTCATTGGAGGGCCTGGAGATTCACGTCAGGCGCTCCTCGAGCTACTTCGAGACTCTTTCAGAGCTCTCGGCAGACATCGACGGCATCCGCATAGTAGAGGCCCCCGAGGAGCTGGAGACTGAGCGCCTCATAGACATGGTCGGCCAGGGCGAGATTCCCTTCACCGTTGCCGACACCCACATCTTGCAGGTCGAACTCACCTATCGTGACGACGTGGCCCCACTACTAGTCCTGACCGGCGAGCCGGGCGCGGAACCCCCCACAGAGAGCCAAGTCGGAGTATCTGGCAGCAAGAAGATCGCTTTCGCCGTCAGAGGCGATAACCCTGACCTTCTCGACACGATCGACGGCTTCGTACGGCGGACTTATCGAGGGGTGGAGTACAACATGGCCCGAAACCGCTACTTTCGACATCACCGCCGCATCTCCGGCACCGGTGGTGTAAGAGCCGGCGACGATGGCCGCCTCTCGCCCTACGACGAGCTCATAGAGAGCTACTCTCGCAAATACGGCTTGGACTGGCGGTTGATGGCCGCGCTCGCCTACCAGGAGAGCAGGTTCGACCCAAACGCGGAGAGCTGGGTGGGTGCCCAGGGACTCTTCCAGGTCATGCCGGCGACCGGAAGGATGCTGGGCTTCACGAATCTGCGTGATCCCGCGAAAGGCACCCATGCTGGGATCATGTACATGCACAGACGGCTGGCGGGAATGGACTCACGGATCTCCTTCGAAGAACGGGTCAGGTTCGCCATGGCCGGCTACAACTGCGGGATAGGCCATGTCTACGATGCTCGCAGGCTCGCCGCCGCCAAGGGATGGGATCCGGACAGATGGTTCGACAACGTGGAGCGAGCAATGCTGCTGTTGATGGAGCCGCGCTACCACAGGCAGGCTCGTCACGGGTACGTTCGCGGCACGGAGCCGGTGAACTATGTCGCCTCCATACAAAACCGTTACGGCAGCTACGTGCAGCTTCTGGCCGAGCATTCCAGCGCCGATGAATAGACGACGCCACAGTAGCCGGCCAACCCGATCGAGGAAATCCGCGTCTACCCTGGACCCAGCGCCTCTGGCCTGATACCCGAGATCCTCATGAACCCCCAGAAAGAGAAACCGAATGCCCTTCTCATACACGTCCACCTCGAGGGCATCTCGCCGCAAGTCTGGCGGCGGATACTGGTGCCGCCAGACCTTTCGCTGGGTGAGCTGCACCATGTGCTTCAGGCCGTGATGGGCTGGGATGACACTCACCTCCATGATTTCCGTCAAGGCAAGGGAAGGGCCAAGCGAAGAATCGCTTCGACCAGCGGGCTCGAAACGGACCTTTCTTCCCAGGACGTGGAGGTTCCGGACGAGCACGACGTGAAAGTCTCGGAGGTGCTCACCAGGAAAGGCTCAACCATCACCTATATGTATGACTACGGGGACAACTGGGCTCATGCCTTGCGGCTAGAGGATCGCGTGGCGGACGAGGGTCCCCTCCCTCGATGCATCGAGGGGGAGCGTGCGGGCCCGCCAGAGGACTGCGGAGGGGTCCCGGGTTATCGACTGTGTCTCAAGGCTCTGAAGAATCCGAAGTCCGACCCGGAGAGAGCCGAGTGGCTGGAGGACTGGACCCCGGAACACTTCGATCTGGAGGAGATCAATCTGGAGATAGCCGACAGGTTGAACGAGCTCGAGCTCGACGACAACCTCATGGCGCCAGAGGTGCTGGAGTTCCTAGTTTCGCCAGAGGACTTCGGAGTAACAGCGGAATCGGTCGAACGCTTCAAGGATGCGGCGGCGGACCTAGGCCCCCTCTTGCCCGATGCACCCGTTGTTGCCGGCCGTCTCGTCGCGCCGGATGCGGGCTTCCCGGATGGTGTTCTCACCACGATGGAACCCGATGACATCGATGGACTCTGGACCATCACTCTCTACGAGAGCACCGAGGATTACCTGCAGGAGACCCCGGGCGAGGCTCATGAGCCAAGGCGCTCGCTCGCCGTCTACTTCCAGTCCACCGATCTTCTGCCAACTACGATCCGGCGGCTCGTCGGCCCAGGCGTGTTGCCAGTGCCCATGGTCCTACTTACCGAAGGCATAATGCCTCCAAACCATGAGGAGCTGGACCTGCTCTCGGCGTGCCTCCAATTGCTTGCCGAGTCGATCGGGCAGTGGGATACAGAGGATGCCCTGCCCCCCTCGGCCTCACGCACCTTCGACATAACCGACAAGAAGCTTTCCGTCGAGTTCATACCCGATGCCGACCTTCTGGGAGAAGCGAACGCCGAGCCGATGGGCCTTTCTCTAGGGTACGACGAGCTCGACCGTGAGCCCAAAGGAGAGGACGAGGATATCTCCGCAAGCTGACTTGGATCGTCGAGCCGGTGTCTCTATAAGAGGCCGATGGTGTAGTCTTGGCGTATGAGATCCACAATGCTGACCCGGATTGCCCTCGCGGCCTTCCTTCTTCTCTTCGTATCCGCCTGTGACGTCCTCGATCTCTTCGGCCCGGAACCCTCGGACCCGAATGATCGGGTGGCCGCCGGAACAATCTTGAGGATTCCCGGGGTCGATCTCCCCGACGGTACCAACGTCATAGAGCCAATGGCGGACGCAAGGCTCTTCTTCGGTGAGAGAGGAGCTGGCGCGGA
>SKWY01000440.1 GCA_007128675.1 Deltaproteobacteria bacterium
AGATCACCAGCCTTCTCTGGGACGGCCGCGGGCATAATGGCGTGGACTTCAAGACGCCCGTGGGTAGCAAGACGTACGCGCCCTTCGATGGACGTGTGACCCGCGTCAACTGGAATACCAGGTTCAATGGAAACTGCATGGAGATTCAGATCGATGGGGGCAGACGGATCCTCTTTCTCCATCTGGACTCGTTTGCCGAGGGCATCAAGCCAGGGGCAAGAGTGAACAAAGGTGATCTGGTTGCTTTGTCGGGCAATACCGGTCGCTCCACGGCTCCTCACCTGCACTACGAGCTTAGAACCGCAGCCGATAGAGTTCTCGACCCCTTCGATGTACACGACACATATCGTGAGCGGCTGCCAAAGAGTGAGATGAAGGCCTTCGAGGAGCATGTGGAAATGCTCCGGTCCTTGATGGTGCCGGCCAGGCCTGCCGAGGTCTATGCAGCCGACGGATGACCTGCATTCGCTATGCGAGGATGGGCTCCGGGGCCTACCCTTGCCGGGCCACATTACGGCGAAAGAGCTTGCTCAAAGCGAGCCGCGACGCGCGAGTCGGCCTGCTTTCGCCTTGCTAGAAGCCAAGCATTTACAGGTAACCTGTTTCGTCGATGACCGGCATACGAGGGGCGATCTGGATACGCTCAACCGGTTGAAAGCGGCGCCAGCGCCCTTGCCGTGTATTTAGGCCCATTGGGATCGAGCCGGCTTTCGTAGAGGACTATCCGGTCTACGGTGACTGTTCCGAATTCGACCCCGGCGAAGCCTTGAATCTTTCGTATCAGCTCGGCCCGATCTTCAGGCCTCATCTTGGGGCCGCCCGATCTTCTCTTTTCCGTCCGCAAGCGGCCCAGGGTTATGTGGGCGTGAAAGGGGCGGCTATCGGGCAAAATGCCCAGCCCTTCGAAGGCGGGATCTACTATCTTCGCAAGCTCGAGCAGGCGCGAACAGCTCGCTATCCCCGCGTAGACGATACGTGGACGTGATCCGCGGGGAAGAGTCCCAATGCCCTGAACGCCAATCCGAAAAGGCTCTACTCGTGCCGCGGCTTCCTGCAGCATCTTCGTTGCTCCCCGCAGATGGCTGGGATCGATCTTGCCGAGAAACTTCAGGGTTAGGTGCAGGTTCTCTTTCGTTACCCACCTTATGCCCCTAGTCGTCTGGGCAATCGCTTCCGCGGCCTCGACGAGGGCCGACTGAACGGTCTCGGCTATGTCTATGGCTACGAACGCTCGCATGACAAAAGGTCTCCAACAATGCTTTTCCATTGCCAACGTGAAATGCGAACAGGCGGACATTGCGGCCTTGGTCCCCGCGTTGTATCGATATCCATGGCCGGAATGAAGACAGATCGACTCGAGGTTGCGGAGATCTTTCGCTCAATCCAAGGTGAGGGCTCTTGGGCTGGGCTTCCCTGTGTCTTCATTCGTCTGGCCGGCTGCAATCTGCGTTGCCGATGGTGTGATACTCCATATGCCTTGGAGCGAGGCCAGTCTGTATCCTCGAGCGACCTCGTGGCTCGAGTGGAGAAGCTTGGCAGGGGATTGGTGGAGATTACTGGCGGGGAGCCTCTGCTTCAGCCGTCAGCCATCCCATTGATGAAGAGGTTGCTTGCGATGGGCAGAACGGTGCTCTTGGAGACATCGGGCGCCCTGCCGATTGGACAAGTCCCGCCTGGTGTCCACAGGATAATGGATCTGAAGGCCCCGGGAAGTGGTGAGTGCGCCCAGAATCTATGGCAAAACCTAGAGCATCTTACCCCGCGTGACGAACTGAAGATCGTGATGGCCGACCGAAAGGACTATGTATGGGCGAGGGAGGTCGTGCTTGAGCGTGGACTCGATCGGCTTTGTCACGCCGTGCTTTTCTCTCCAGCCGCTGGGCTGCTCGCCGCGGACGAGCTTTCCGCCTGGATTCTGGAAGATGAGCTGCCGGTTCGATTGAACCTTCAGCTGCATCGAATCATTTGGCCGGAAAGGGATAGAGGAGTCTGAAGCCGGGGATGAGGGGAGCCGAACGAGAGGCTTGTCAGGCCGCTGCTTCGTCGGATGACTCCTCGTTCTCCTTGAGGCGCTCCAGGAACTTGTCGCCGGTGCGGGCTATGCAGTCCCAATTGTAGCGAACCCTGGGTTCCGCTCGCTCGAGCCACCTTTCCGCAATGTCCCGTCTCTCGGGGAACTGGTGTGATTGGCGTACCAGGATTTCGGCCACGGCTACGTCGGACAGAATTCGACTAAGACGTTCGGCGTGGAGCAATCCAAAGGAGAAGTCTCGCTTCGCATCCCATTTCTTCAAAAAGGTGTTCAAGAATTTGGGTAGCGGTCCGCTAATGGCAACGGACCACTTGTCCTTGGCGATCTTCAGCAAGATGTGCTGCTGCGCCGAGTAGGATAGTGATTCTAGAGCGAAGTAGCGGCGATCGAGATCGTCCTTTGCTCGAAGCGCGTTGTACTTCGATGTGGCCATGCGGGCCAAGAAGCGCTGAGGGTTCTTGATGCCGGCGAGCAAAGCGTCCTTCAAGGCCATGAGCGCTTGTATCTGGCTCGTACCCTCGTAGACGGGAAGAACCAGAGAGTCTCTCAATAGGCGTTCCGCATCATACTCCTTCATGTATCCATTGCCGCCCTGAATCTGCATGTTCATGCGCGCGATCCACACGGCGGCCTCCGAGGCGGAGTACTTGATCAGTGGAGTCAGAAAGCGTGCCCGACGCTTGAGCTCGTTGGCCTTTCGGCGTAGCTCGTGAGAGTCCTTGTTCCTTGGAAGGAGCATCAATCTTTCCGTACGGACCGCCATCTCCTCGGCGATGGCTCCTTCGATCGCCATCGCCCGCAGCCCGCGGATCGTGACATCCATCTCATCGATATAATCGGCGATCATCTCATGCCGGTCGATGGTCTTGCCCATGCTCTCCCGCTCGGCGGCGTACTCACGTGCCTGGCGAAGTGCGTTCTCGCAAAGTCCGAGGCTCTCGAAGCCCACACCGAGGCGGGCGTTGTTCATCAACATGAGCATCAATCGAAAACCCTCGCCGGGCTTTCCGATCAGCTCCGCCTGGGATTCCTCATACTGAACCGACGCCGTGACCGATCCGTGATGGCCAAGCTTCTCTTCGAGCCGATCCACCTCGGCGTTTGTTATGGTTTCGCCATCTCTTTCGATTGTCAGCGGTACGAGGAAAAGGGAGAGAGCATCGAGGCTGTCTCGATCTTCGGTTTTGGCGAGAACGATGTGGTACTTTGCGTGTCCGCTGGTGATGAAGATCTTATTGCCGGTCACTCTCCAGATTCCGTCCTCTCCCTTCACTCCTTTTGTCCGGATGACTGTGAGGTCGCTGCCGGCGCCTGGCTCCGTGAGATCCATCGATCCCCAAGCTTCGCCGGCCAAAAACTCATCGATCACACTCTTCCATCGTGTTTCGAGAATCTTGCCGTTGTCGTCGATCTTGGTGCTTCCCTCCCGCAAGGAGTACTCGAGCAGAACTATGGCCAGCCCGGCGTGAAAGCCGAAATGGGTCATGACGGAGACGTCACCACGACCAAAGATTTCGCAGAGAAGGAAGTAGAGGGTAGCCGGGCAGTTCATTCCGCCAAGCTCTCTTGGCGTTGCAAGACCATAGATGCCCATCTCTCGCAGTTGGTCGAAGATTTCCTCGAAGGCCGGTGCCGATCGCGCCTTTCCGTCGACCATCGATGTTCCCTGCTCGTCTATGTCTCGGGCACGGGGAGCCACCTCCTCGGCAACGAAGTTTCCAACGAGGTTGAGAATGTCGCCGTAGGTCTCGACTGCGTCCTTGCAGCTCTTTGGTCCGTCGGCATCCTGGTAGCCGGGTTCGAGCAGTTCCACCAAGGGCTCCCAGTCGATGCCTTTCTCGAAGTAGAAACGCAGGTCGTCGTTGTCCGTGTAGAAGTTCGCCATCGGGTTCCTCCTTCAGTGGCCCTTTAGCCCCAAGGATGTTGGTTGCTTCGGCTCATACTCGAGAACGCGGCCGGACCTTCCTATTGCGAAGATGCTCGTGAGCGGCGGGCAGTTCCGGTGTTCGATAGGGCCCAGCTTCCGCCCTTGGCCGCGAGAAGAGAGTTGGTGCAGCTTGGTATCGACTCCATAGGTTTAGTGCGTCTGACACGGCGCGTCAATGCCGTCATTGCCTGAGTTGTCTCCGCTATCGTCCGAGCCGCTTGGAAGAGTAATCTTGCGGTATTCCGATCGCTTGGGGATCAATCTGAAGGCAAAAAAGGGCCTGGGTCCGAAGTAGGCCGGCCTCAATCGAACATCGGGCGAGATCACGCCGCTCTACCAGGGCGCTTGTCAATGACTCGTTTCGAGCACCGAGAAGCTCTGTTCGCCGATACCGGGAGCGATTACCATGTAGTCTCCCGCCTCCAGTCCCTCGAGATCGACTTCTATCCACTGCGAGTGAAGGGCCATGGTGCACATGGCGTCTGGCGGTATCGGGCGGGGAGACCAGCGAAGCTCGATTACTCCTCGTTCATCCGGTCCCTCGGCCCACGATCGTTCGATGCCCTCGCAGCCGTTACGAAAGGTGAGGGGACCAGCACGCACCTTGACCGTTTCGCTCTGGCTAGGCGTCTCGGGCTCGATCAATATTCTATCTCCGAACGACACCGGCTCGTAGGCTGCCTCTTCGTTCGGCTCGGGTAGGGGAGCCGGTGGTGGCTCCGCTTTCGGCGGCTGGGCCTCTTCAGTGGCGGGTAGGGAAGGCTCGTTGGAGCTCGTCTGGTTCGTTCCCTTGCACGCGAAGAAAGCCGCTGCCAAGCAGATTACTAGAAAGGCTTTTCTGTAGTGGGCCATGAGAGGAAGCTATCACTCGCCTCATGCCTTGGGAACGGGGATGGCTGGGGCCTGCCACAACGGTTGGGAACGAGGGACAAAGGGCGCTCAAGAGCTACTCTTTTCCCCCACCAGGCGGTCCTCGGACTGGGCGAAGAGCACGTTGAAGGTAGTGAGGCTGCCGTAGCAGCGGGTGAGATATGCCTGCAGTTCGAGCTTCTCGGAGCCTGTGAGGCTCTGATGACCATTGATCTTCTGCTCGAGCAGACGAAGCTGATCACGAACGCGCACGAGCTTTTTGAAAAAGACGTCCACGGGGACCTCTTTTGCTTGAAGCCCCTCTTCTCCTGGCTTGAGGGTGAGCGTTCCTCCCTCCCACTTTCGTCCCAAGGGTGGAACGGGACCAGCGCCAAAGAAGTCTTGAAGGATATCCATCAGCTCCTGCTGCGTCATATCGAGAACCTCACGGTGAGGGTCAAAGGAAGCGTTTGTTTGGGGCGGGGGGCAAGCTCTGTCGTGCCGTGCTCCCTGCGCCCCGGGGCTCGTCGGTCCGCTTCTTCGCACTATTGGACCGGTACTGCTTATCAGGCGGCTCCTCCGCCTTGCGCGATCTGCTGGTGGTGACTGCGGCAGAGGCGTTCCTCTTCGCGTCATGCGATCGCAACAGGCCGATGTGTAGGGAATCTCGCCTCTATCCGGCATCACGCGGCAGGGACCGATCCAGCGATCACGCTCGTCTTTCTGTGTGGGTCGCCAGAACACGCAGTTCCCGCATGCGTTCTCTTTCTCGTCAAGGAGAGGACCTGAATCTTCGCTAGGGGACATACCATCGGGTTCGGGTTCTTTCATGGGTCCCTAATCTAATCCGACAAGCTCTCTTTCGCATCAGTAACCTGATGGCCTCTTCGGGGTGGAAAGCCTCGTCACATCTCGAGGGTTGCCTCTACCGCTTCCTCTAGGGTGCGCACGCCTCGGATGAGCATGGGGGGCGTCTTGCCGAGCCTGGATTGGTTCCCTTCCGGCACGATGGCCGTGGAGAAGCCCATCTTCGCCGCTTCGATGAGGCGCAGCTCCACCTGATTCACGGAGCGCACCTCGCCGGCCAGCCCTACCTCTCCTGTGACAATCAAGCTGGGATCACAAGGTTTGTTTCGCACCGAGGAGGCCATGGCCAAAGCCACGGCGAGGTCGACAGCGGGCTCATCGAGCGAGAGCCCCCCCGCTACGTTGACGAAGAGATCCTGGTCGGAGAGGCAAAGACCAAGATGCTTCTCGAGCACGGCCGCGAGCAGGGCGACTCTGACATGGTCCACACCGACCGAAGTTCTGCGGGCCGCTCCACCCTGGCAGCTGTTTGCGAGGACCTGGATCTCCACCAGCACGGGGCGTGAGCCGGAGAGGGACGAGGTGACAATGGAGCCGGCGGCGCTCTGCGGGCGCTCCGCCAGAAAGACGGCGGAAGGATCGGCCACCTCTACGAGACCTTCCTCTCGCATCTCGAATACGCCGATCTCGCTGACCGAGCCGAATCGATTCTTGTGTGCCCGGAGAATGCGATAGGCGTGATAGCGGTCTCCCTCGAAGTAGAGAACCGTGTCGACCATGTGCTCTAGAACCTTCGGGCCAGCGATTGCTCCGTCCTTGGTCACGTGTCCCACCAGGAATGTGGGTGTACCCGTCCGCTTGGCGAAACCGAGAAGCACCGCCGTCAGCTCTCGCACCTGAGCCACTGATCCTGGAGCCGAGCCAAGCTCTGGCAAGTGAAGAGTCTGAATGGAGTCGATGACGAGCGCGGTAGGCTGCATTGCTTCGGCCTCGGCGAGGACCCTTTCGCCGTCGGTCTCGGCGAGAAGAAAGAGTTGGTCCCCGACCTTGGAAGAAAGGCCGAGGCGATCGGCGCGCATCCTGGTTTGGGCCAAGGACTCCTCTCCGCTCGCGTAGAGCACTTTACCGTGGCTACAGAGGCTCGCGCTTGCCGCGAGCAGCAAGGTCGACTTGCCGATCCCCGGATCGCCACCAATCAGCGTCATGGAGCCTGGCACGATGCCGCCGCCGAGAACGCGGTCCAGCTCTTCAATCCCCGTACTTCTTCGGGGTGCCCGATCCGTGCCGACCTCTCCTAGTGGGACTGGCCTAGATCCTTCACCAGGCGACCTTCGGTTGATTCGAGAGGGAGCCCTCTGTTCTGCCTCGAAGCCAGCGATCAAACTCCCCCAGGTGTCGCAGCCCGGGCATCGTCCGAGCCATTTGGGCTCGGTATGCCCGCAGTGACCGCATGAGAATACCTTCCTTGCCTTCTTAGCCATGGCTCGGGAGACTACCACCAGTTTCGCTAGGAATCGCTGTGTCGTTTCCTGGGCGGAGCACCGGCGAGACGCTCTCCTTGTGCGGGTAAACATGGACGCAAAGCGCCGCACCACCTGCTGGCGCTCTGTTCGCGCACGCCAAGGTAGCCGTCTCTCGTGTCCCCGCTTTGCCCCGCCCGAGACAAATTTGCCGCAAGTCCCTACTTTCTGAAGGAGGATCATCACCGAGCCGATTTCGAGATGGGGTGTATCCGTCGGGGCGTGGGAATCTTGCTTGCTTGGGTCATGGGCTGGTAGCTTTTTAGCCGATGCGGGCTATTCGGCCACGCCCAAGGCACCTCGACTCCAGCTTCGAGACAATGGAAAGGCAGGCTATCTAGTCGTTGCCGTGGTGTTTCTGTGCTCTTGCGCGCATGGAGATAAGCAGCCTTCCACGTCGATTGTACCCGCCGAGGTTCGGACTGATACGTCCTCCCGAGGAGTGCCTGCCACGACGCTGCCGGCTCCTCCCGCCAGAGCGGAACCTACCAGCATCGAAGTGCCGGGTTCTTGGCGAGATCGTGGTCGACGATCCGACCTTTCGCCGAGCATGGCGATTGATGACGAGCTTGCGAGGCTAAGCTATGTGCTGGGCTCCTTGCGCGCCGCCCGAGGAGAGGAAGGTGAGATGCCGCCCCCTAGAGCCACGTTGGCGGCATGGGAACGCATTCTCAACGAGCTCGACGCATACCTCGACCAGGCGCCATGTAGCACGCCCACGCTTCAGCTAGTCCGCGCGAAGGTTACGGTGGAGACCGAGCTGGACATAGAGTCTCGCGTGTGGCGCTTCCCGGGGCATTTGACCTCTCGGGTACGTTCTCGTGTCGCGTATATGGAGCAGCGGATCGAGGGGGGGCGTGCCGGCCTCGAAAAGATACCAGCAGGCGATGATTCACCCTTGGCCACGTGGCCGGTGGAGCCTGTCCAATTGACCTCGGAGTTCGGATGGCGCCGGGATCCTTTCCACGGTGGTGCTCGCTTTCATTACGGTATCGATCTGCGGGCAGGCTTTGGTCAGCTGGTGGTCTCCGCCGGGCAGGGCGTCGTGGACTGGGCTGATTGGAACGGAGGGCATGGAAGGCACGTGGAGATTCATCACCCAGGTGGGTGGGTGACCCGTTATAGCCACTTGGCGAAGCTCTTCGTCGAGGCTGGAGACGAGGTCGAGGCTGGTGATCCGATCGGGCTCGCCGGAGATACGGGCCGCGCGACAGGCCCCCATCTGCATTTCGAGATCTGGCGCGATGGTGCTGTTCTGGATCCCTTGGAAGTGCTCGGAGAGCCGCCGATGCATCTGACGAATAGCTTCTCCGGCGAGAGCCTGCTTAGCCTCTTGTTCGAAGATTAGAGCGAGCCGATTTCCTCGAGATAATGCTGCGCATCCAGGGCTGCCGCGCATCCGCTACCAGCCGCCGTGATGGCTTGCCGGTACCTCGAGTCAGCGGCATCGCCGGCGACGAAGACACCTGGAACGTTCGTTTTCGTGGTGCCTGGCTCCGCGATACGTACGTAGCCGTCATCTCGCAGGTCGATCTGACCCTTGAAGATTTTGGTGCTGGGCTCATGCCCGATGGCGATGAAGACGCCCTGACACTCTAGATCGGAAAGGTCACCCGTCTTGACGTTGGAGAGACGCACCCCCGTTACTCCGCTAGCGGGATCTCCGAGTATCTCTTGGACCGTACTACTCCAGGCAAACTCGATCTTGGGATTCTGCTTCGCTCTTTCTTGTAGAATGCGCGAAGCTCTAAGCGCGTCGCGCCTATGAATCACGGTGACCTTGCTCGCGAACCTGGTCAAGAAGAGAGCTTCCTCCATCGCTGTGTCACCGCCGCCGACTATTGCCACGGGCACATTCTTGAAAAAGAAACCATCACAGGTCGCACAGGCGGATACGCCGCGGCCCATAAGGGCTCGTTCGGAGGGTAGACCAAGAAACCTCGCCTGGGCGCCCGTGGCGATTATCACCGAGCTTGCCCTGATGATCTCCTTTCGACTGGTCTGCAAACCAAAGGGAGAGTCGGAGAAATCGACCTTCGTGATCTCGCTCTCGATGAATCGTGTGCCAAAACGGGCTGCCTGCTCACGGCAGCGGTGCATCAATACCGGGCCTTCGATGCCTTCGGGGAAGCCGGGAAAGTTCTCTACCTCGGTCGTGATGGTAAGCTGGCCGCCGGGCTGCATTCCATCCACCAGCACTGGCGCGAGCTGTGCTCTGGCCGCGTAGATGGCGGCAGAATATCCTGCCGGCCCCGATCCGATGATGGCTAGCTTGCAGAAGATCTCTTCGCTGCTGGAATCCTGCTCATTCTTTGAGTTCATACTCATCTCCCGAGGTAGTTTGGTTGTAGGGCTGACATGCGAGCTTTCCGGCGGGGCCAAGGAAGTGGCCTGATCACCTGCCTCTGCTTGGCAGCTCTCGGGCGAATCGCCGGGGCGAAGGCTCCTGGTTCGGATCGAGAAGGCCAAGAGCGAGAGCGGCGGAGAAAAGCAAGCTTGGACTTCGATGCCAAATGGTTTCGGATGCTTCCGATGTCGGTCTTGGTCTCGGTCATTGCTCTAATCGCCAATGAAGCCAGTTGTCGGCGTGTAGTCGTGCTCGAGTTCGAGAGGTGGTATACAACAATGTGATGGACTCTGCCGCCCTTCGTGAAATCAGTCTTTTCACAGGATTGACCAGTAACCACCTCGATGTTCTCTCCGATATCGTCGAGGACAGGGAGGTGGCGGCGGGGACGGTTTTGTTCCGGGAAGGTGACGAAGGCGACGAACTGTTCATGCTGGTTCGAGGCAAGGTGAGAATCAGTAAACGGGTTGAGGGAGTCGGCGAGGAGGCTCTCGCAATACTCGGGCCGGGAGCCTGCTTTGGAGAGATGGCGCTGATCAACGATTTGCCCAGGTCCGCCGATGCAGTGTGCAACAGTTCTTGTGTTCTAGGGGTCATAAGGCGCGAGCGTTTCGAGGAGCTTCTATTCTTGAACAAGGATTTGGCCTGTGAGCTTCTTTGGACATTCGTACGGATGCTGTCCGAGCGCCTGGCGGAGACGAGCGACAAGATCAGGTCGTTCTTTGCGATGTCCGCTCGTTTCTAGCAAGACCAAAGGTATTTAGAGCCATTCAGCCTCGCTACATGCCGCCTCGCCGGTGATTCGAGGGGTTTCCTTGGTCCGGTTCTACTCTTGTGCGTCCGAAACCCGGACCTAGGCTCGGGCTCAAGCTTGCGAGAAGACGTTTCTCACTGCTCGGCACGAGGGGTGCATTGGCGCCTGTCCATCGTGGCCGCCGAGAATCATCGGCTTCTCTTTGGTCGCAAGGAAAGGAGTTCACCTTGAGCGCGACAATCGTCCATTTGCGTCGTCACTCGATTCCCTGTGATGCCTCGCCCCGGCGCGGACGAGGCAAGATCTTGCTCGAGCGAGATCCCGAGTCGCTTTCGGATACGGATCTGCTCGCGTTGATGATTGGTGGGGGCGGTCTTGCCCGAGAGCGGGCAAGAAGTCTGCTGGATCGTTTTCACGATACCCACGGGGTCGAGCGCGCCGCAATCAAGGAGCTGACCTCCGTGGGCGGCTTGGGCCCCGTGCGAGCAGCCGCGGTAAAGGCGGGTCTGACCTTGGGTAGAAGGGCGGCCTGCACGGAGCGATCCAGGGGAAAGAGGATCTCGTCTTCCGTGGATGTCCACCGCAGACTCTCTCCTATGCTGCGTCATCTCGATCGGGAGATCTTCATCACGGTGCTTCTCGATGCAAGGCATAGGGTGATTCGCGATGTCAGAGTGGCCGAGGGAGGGCTGACGGCATGCGCGGTCCAACCGCGCGATGTCCTCGAGCCGGCGGTTCGTGAGTGCGCGGCGGCCGTCATATTCGCTCATAACCATCCGAGCGGCGACCCATCACCCTCACAAGAGGATCTCGTTCTCACTCGCAGGCTGGTAGTGGCCGCGGAGGCTCTTGGGATTCGCGTTCTGGATCATATCGTCGTGGGGGACGGACGTTTCGTGTCGTTTCAGGAGCGTGGGCTCATGAATGCCCTGAAATGAAAGATCCCGATTCCAGGGTGCCTCTTCATTCCTGTTGTGAAAGGCAGAGCCCTTCTTGGTGCCTTTGTGCTTGCGTGTCGGCACTGGGGTGAGATGGAGGTATTTCGAATGGGAAGAGACATGATCAATAGTCCGGATGGTTTCGTAACGACCAACGGTCGTGTTCTCGCGCTTTCCTTTATTCTCGTAGTAGTTTCGTGCCACGGGAGCGCCTGCGGTCATCACCTCAAGAGGCCCGGGAACGAGAAAGGGGCGCCATCGTTTCAAGGTCTTCCCAGCGGGTATGTGGATCGCATCGAAGGAGAGTATGCGGTTCTGATTATGGAGGATGAGAACTCCATTGATTGGCCTGCATCAGGGCTGCGAGAAGGGGATGTTGTCCGAGATGGAAGACTCGACAAGGAGGCCACCGCTGCCTTGAAAGCAAGAGTTGGGGCACTTCGAAGGCGGCTATCCAAGGAGGAGCCGGCTTGGGATGAGCTGGAACTCTGACTAGTGGGTCTTCAGTCGCGAAACGCGGGGAGACGGTGCAAGGAAATGGCGATCCACGGTTTAGTTGAGGCTTCCCAGCACTCGGCGGGCTTCTCTTACGTGTCCACCACGTGGCGCCAGCTCCAGGGCGCGTCCCAAGGCCTGTCGAGCCCCATCCTTCTCTCCGGCCTCCGCCAGGACCTTCCCCAGATGGAAATGGGCCATGGCACTATCGGGATCGAGAGCTACTGCCTGCTCTAGCTGCTGTCGAGCTAGAACGGGTCTTCTCTCCTCTATGTATATCTCACCGAGCAGAGTCCGGCCCTCGGCGCTGTCCCGTGTTCGAACGCTGTTGACCGCCGCTTGTCGTGCGCGCTGCAGGCCCCCCCGACCCCCACCGGCCATGTGCGCGCGAGCCAGATCCAGCTGGATGGTCGCAAGCTTTCTCTTGCCTGCCCCGCCTTGCGCGAGCGTCTCCGCTCTGTTCAAGGACTGAATGGACTCGCGGATCTCCTCTTGCTCGAGCTGAAGCAAACCGAGTTGCCAATGCGCATAGGCATTATCGTTGTCTTTCTCGAGAGCTTCTTCCAGGTAACGCTGAGCGTGACGGCGGTCGATTGGTCTGCCTCGTTCCAAGTGGGCCTTGGCAAGATCGGTCAGGATTCTCGGATCATCGGGGCTCCGTCGCCGAGCCTGCATGAAGGCTCGTCTCGCCTGCTCGGGCTCTCCTTTCGCCAGATTGACTAGGCCCAAGACGTGATGGCCCGTCGCATCTCTTGGCCCATGCTCGATCGCCGCTGTTGCGTGCTCCTCGGCCGAATCGAGGTTCCCGAGCTCCATGTAGGCAAGAGCCAGCCCGCGATGAGCATTCTGGTTGGAAGCATCGTGGCGAAGGACTCTTTCGAAAGCTTCCCTTGCCTCTCGGGCTTCACCCAGAGCTAGGTGGCACTTGCCGACCAATTGGAGTGCCTCTTGGTAATATGGGTTCGCCTCCAGGGCCGTGGCGAGATGGGATAGCGCTCGGCCGTGTGCGCCGTTTCGAACCTCGAGAGTGGCGAGATCGACAAGGGCCCTGTAGTGACTTGGGTCTCGCTCCACGGCATTGCCAAGGTGGTGGCGGGTTGGGCGCTCCTCATTGTGCTCGAGATGCCAGCGCCCCAGGGCCCAGGAGACCAGTACGTCCGCCCCCCGGGCTTGGGCTGCCCGTGTTAGAACGGCTCTGGATCTCCTTGGATGCTCGGTAACGAGGTCCACCAGCGCGAGGTATATTGCCGCATCGGCGAGCATCTGTCCTTCCTCGTTCCTGGTGTGCTCCAAGGCTCTACGCGCCGCTTGGTAGTCTCCCTGGTGATAGCTTGCGATGGCTCGCTGTAGCCACGTTCGTTGATTCTGCTCCGAAAGGGACTCGAGTATGGCGCCTGCTTCCTCGTAGCGGCTCCACGCCATGAACGCTTCGGCCTTGAGGCTGCGTAGGATGTCGTTCTCGCCGCCGAGTTCCTCTGCCTTTTCGACCGCTTCGATTACGGCGGGCAGATTCTTGACGTCCATCTGGACTCGGGCGAGGAGAGTGGGAAGGGCGGCCTCCTCTGGGTAGACCGTCATGGCGGCGTGCAAGCGGCCTATGGCCTTCTCGGTCGCTCCCGTTCGATGCTCGAGCTCTCCCGCTACTATTTGCAACTGCAGGTGCTCGATCCTTGCAAGAGTCTCCTCGTGCTCCCGTTCCAGCCTTAGGATCGCCTCGAGAGCTGCATCGAGTTCTTTGGCGAGAGCCAGACGAGCTCTGGCTGCTCCAACCTCGGCGCGGCCATGCGCCTCATAGTTGCTCCTCACATTGTCGAAGTAGGTGAGCGCGTGTTCCCAGCGTTCCAGAGCGGCAAAATGGTTGCCAAGAGCAAGGACCGTTCGAGCGTGACCCGGCTGTATCTCGAGAGCCTTGGAGAAGTGCTCCGTGGCTGTCTCCGTGTCGTCTTCGCTAAGATGGTGAAGACCCGCGAGGTAATGGAGAGTGGCGCTGTCCTCTCGGATTTCGAGTGCTTCCAGGATCTCCTTTGCGACCTCGTCGCGTTCATCATCCTTTGCCAGATGGTAGCGCGCATCCAGGACGATATCGGGATGCTCTTCTGCCAGCTCTGGGTCCTTCAGGAGGGCCTCGGCGCGAGCACGGCGTTCGGGATCGGGGTCGAGTTTCGAGAACAAAACGGCTTCGGTCGAGGCGGTGAGAGCCCGTGCTGTCGTGTTCGTATCTTCGCGGCGAAGCACTTCCGATAACCTGTCCAGGGCGGCGGTGTAGCCCGCATATGTATCTCTGGCAATTCCGTTTCTCGCCGCATCAAGACCGGCCTGAATGGCTTCCTCTCGTCCCGTGACGGTGCTCCAAATGAAGGCCACGATCGCCGTGACGATGACTAGCCCGCCCGTCACCCCAGCCCCAATGGTTACTCGCTTGACAAGGAGCTTGAACGATCGCTCTTCGGGGGTGATCAGCTCCTCGCGAAGCTCTCGCTCGTAATCAGCGGCTATTGCGGCAGCCAGCTCGGGATCCTGCTCGGGCTCTTCTTCCTCTTCTTCCTGTTC
>SKWY01000278.1 GCA_007128675.1 Deltaproteobacteria bacterium
ATCGGCTGCCACAGCACGCCGGGGTCGGGTTGGCGGCGATCCATGGTGATGACCGAATAGCCGGCTTGTTGCAGTGCATGCGCCAGATGACGCCCCAGGTAGCCAAGGCCGCCTGTGACGAAGATGGATGATTTTGAAACCGGAACCGATGAGGAACGCATCAAAAAATACCAGCCAATAGACTAGAGAGCGTCGGGTGTAACCCTTCAGCCGCTCGGCAATCTCTTACAGTTGAAACAGCCCCTTCTCTTTGCCGGACACATAGAGATCGACGAGCGCCTATGCCCTTCTAACGTCGCCTTCGGCCATTGCCCGAACCACCCTCTGCGTAGAATCTTCGGCTCCTTGGGGCAAGCGGTCAAGGTGAAATAGGGCGGCTTCGCCGCCGATCTGATCAGCGCTGTTGGCGCAAGGCGAAGTCGAAGCCTCGTCACCGTCCGAATGGCGGCGCTCCAACAGCTCGTCCGTAACGATGAGTCATTACTCTCGCGGCACGGAAATCGCGAAACGAACGATAGCGGTCTCCCGGATCAAGTTGTCGGCCGGACCGCGAAAAGCGATTCCAAACTGCATGCGATCTAGCTCGAACTCGCCCTGGGCCCGCAACGCATCAGACGAGATTCCGGCTGTGGCCGCATAGCCACGAATGTGTCCTGAAGGGTTCCCGGCAAAGCGCGACCCTCTTGCATCTCGAACTGTTTCACACGGAGCACTCGTTGGCACGGCTCTAGCAAGTCGGCTTCGACAAGTTATGGGCGCAGCCCGGTCCTCGAAGGTAATAGACGATGCTCTCGACACACTACAAAACGATGCTGGTTTCGGCGGTTCTTCTTCTTTGCGGTCAGGCAGACGCAAGCACGGTCTCTTCGTTGGAGGAGCGGGAGATTGAGTTCATCGTGGTCACCCCCGGCCTGCGACTGCGTGAAGCGCCGAGCAGTGAGGGGACGGTGCTCAAAAAGCTCGACCAGGGTGCGATGCTCGTGCCGCTCGGGAACGTGTCGGACTACACGGAGCGTCACCAACTAAATGCCCCTCCCGGAGTTCATCCGCAAATGCCGACAATCCAGGGCAACCCCATCAGCTGGGAGGTGGAGAGCCCCTGGATCCATGTGCGTGCTCCCGATGGCAACGAAGGCTGGGTTTACGGCGGCGGCCTGTCGCCGCCATACCTCCCGTTCGCAAACCTTGACGGAGTCTTCATTCTTGGAGGCAACGAAGCCGGCGATCTGGCGGTGGCCTACTACAACCCTGGCTCGTGCGAGGGCTGGCATACCGTCGCCCTCCTAGACCGTTACGGAGAGAAGGTGCCGTTCGTCTATAATGACGAGGCCGAGAACCTGGCGGTGTATCATTTGCCCCGAGTTGGTCGTTGGGTGCCTAATCCCGTCTCTCTGTCGGATCAGGGAGCGCTCGGAATGTTTCTCGCCGACCGCGGCCTCCGGAGAGTCTGGCAGCCGCGAGTTCTTTCTCACATCGAAACACCAAGCGGCAGCGTTCACATTCGCATGACGCAGTATGACCCCCTCCAGGTTGGAGCAAGCGGCGACTTCGAGGTCGAACTCGTCGGCTCCGTGGGTGGCCATAGGCTCGGAATCGCAGCAGGCAACGAGGATTGGCGCCACTCCGGCGAAGCCATACACTCAGAGGTTCGCATCCTTGAGCCCGGTCCCGGCTGGCAACGGATGGGGGCGTTGTTTTCGGGAAACCGCCCGAACGAGGGGGCTCGATTCTTCTCCACTTTTCCCATACCGCCGCAGCTGGCGCAGAGAGTCGCAAGCGGTGAGCTCGCGAGGGACGCAAGAGCCAGGCAGTTCGATCTGGTTTATGACCGCTTCCGGCTGCTGGTTCTCCTTGCCATGCCATACACCGGTGTCTCGCGAGAGCCGGGAGTCAGGCGTCTCGCGGAGACTTGGCCGTCCTCCTGCGCCGTATCCTGGCAGCTGCCACGAGCGACAGAGCCGACCTCCATGCATGTGCACCGCGATGGTTTGATAAGAAGCTTCAACTTTAGTGGCGCTGTCCCCCGTCTTTTTTCTCGCGGCATCGAGCTCATCGACGCGGAGACATACTTGCGGGCGGGGGTCGAAGGAGACCTCCCACAGCTGCAGGAAAGACTGAACGAGATCCTGGGCGAGAAACTGATTCTCGGGATCAGACCGTTACGGCTATCGAGGCCCGTGGTGGAGGAGCTGCTTTCCCGTTTCGATCCCCGACCTGGTCAAGAACTCCTTGGGCAAAGCATCGAGGACATGTATTGCCTCTATCGACGGGATGTGCGCCGGATGATCCGAGTTCATCGTGCAATACATGCCGCTCCCGGGCGTGAGGCTGCTCTGAACGCATACCGAGAGATGATCGAGGATGATGGTCATTCCGAAACACCGGAGCGATTCGCCGCAAGCTTCATGTTGGAGCATGGAATCGACTTGCGAGCCGGTACCTTCACGTCAGAAGAACATTCCGCCGCCGATGTTGCCTTCTGGCTGCACTGGATGAACGAGGAGATCGACGACTTGATCCTGGCGGCATTGGAGCGCGTGGCCAAGCGGCTGGACCCTGGGTTCTTGGAGTCGGCTGGTCCCGCCGATACGATACCGGCCGTTCGCTCGTTTTCGGTAGACAAGGAGGAGCTCGAGCTGGTTTCGCGATGGATCGAGGAGGATGACTCCGGCAACCTGACCATTCGTCATAGCTGGGACAGTACCGATGGTCTCGGTATCAGCTACGGGCCGCGCCCGGACCATCCAACATGGCCAGGCGACTACGATCTTGATTTTCCCACCACGGAGCGATGCATCCCCTTCGAGCTGAATCATTTCACTGGCTCCACCACCTGGCCCAATCCCCCCAAGGCTCTTTTCGTGCGGGAGGAAGAGATATCCCGCCTAATCCAAAGCGGGATCGATGCGTTCCAGAATCGGGACATCAAGACGCTGATATCCTTGCTCGAGCAGGGCCTATCGCCTTGGCACGTAGGCTTGCGAAGCCTTGTCGTTGCGGCCGTCGATCCTTACGGTGGTGGGCTCGAGGCACTGGAGGTCCTTTTGAGTCGCGTCTCGGACCCAATGTCATTCATTGCGATCCACGGTCTCTTCGAGCAAAGCTTATCGACTTGTAACGTTGCACTCTACCGGTTGCTACGCGCGGCAGCGACGGGAGCCGAGGCTAGATTTCACGTGCCAACCGCAGCATTGCTCCAGGGGCTGCGTAGTGAGCATGCCACCAGGTGTTTGCATATCGTGATCGAAGAGGGCGTGGATCTATCGATTCTCGACCAATGGGAGATAAACGCTCTCTTCGAGTCCGCCGAGCAGCGCTACGAAGGCCAACTGCCGCAGATCTGGCACGAATTGGCCCTGCGCTGGCCGCCAGTCCAGGTGCCCTCGGACTTTCCGAGGCACTGTGTCGCGGCAGACAAAGACGCATGCCTTGCAAAGTCTTCTTCTTTGGGACTGGATCCCGTCTACGCCAACGGTCGGTGCTGTGTTCGGGCAGGGTTTCAGTGTGTCCCGGGAACTGAGGCGGCCTGCGAGGGAGACCAGCGTTTTTGGACAGGCAGCATGTGCTGTATCCGCGACCAGAATCGAACCCGGCGATGTCACGAGATGGAGAATCCCATTTGCGATGAGATCCCGGGCCACGTGTGGACGGGCAGCCACTGCTGTGCTCATGCGGGGCAGCAACCGGTGCCTGCCACGCCTCAGATGTGCGGCATGTTGCGCGGCCGTTTCCTGGAGGGTCGATGTTGGGGATTGGCGAGTTCATCTCAGTGCTTCGAAGCCACCCGAGACCAGTGCCCAGCAGGTCAAAACCCTTTGAGCGGTGGATCGTTCCGCGGCGTGAGGTTCACCGGCAGCCATTGCTGCTTGGATACTTCCTGGGCATGCGCCCCAGGGAGCGAGGGCGTCTGCCTTGGTCTGGGTCGCCTGGATAAGGTTGCGGGCGCCCTCTGGATAGGCAAGGAAACCTGCTGTCTTGCTCGACCACGGCGCTCGAAACCCTTTTATTGCTCCTCTATGTCTCACGACGATTGCCGACAAGCACTTGGTCTTTGGACGGGTGAGGCTTGCTGCGTAGCAGAGTAGGACGAAGCAAAGAACGTATGCTCCAAGCCCATTGCATGGGCCTCGGTCACTCTTCCAACTGCCGGTTAGCCTGCTCGTCAAGGCGCTCGAGCCTACTGTCTCCGAAGACCTCGGAGAAGGCCTGCTCGAACTGTCGGCCCCGGCCAATCAGCTCGATGACTCGTAGAACCCGCCCTAGTCCGCCGCCAGTTCCGACCAGTGCTTCCACCGCCGCCCTGCTCTTGATGTAAGCGGCCATTTGGTTTCCACAGGCTCCAAAAGGTGGTCTTGCTAGGGAGTCCAGGGATATCGACTGGGCGTACTGACGTAACCTTCGGCGCTGTGGGAAGGGAAGCTCGGACTCGTCGTTGGCCCCCGTCACCCTATGCTCTGTCCATACCGCCAACCCTTCGTTCAGCCAGAGCGGTACCCCTCGAACGTTTCCCGCCGCCATTTGATCCACGAGCGCATGGACGTATTCATGAACCACCGTGCGCCTGAACATGGGGTCGTGGGGGTTCTCCGCACGGTTGATGCGGATCTTGCCGGCGTAGAAGCCAAGGACGTTTTGGCCGAGCTGGCCGCCGAAGTGAAGTGCGAACTCCTCGGCCGTGTAGAGCACTACCTCGACGGGTTCCTCGGGGTAATGGTTGAAGAGATTACCGACCCGCTGGCGGGCATCCTCGAGCATGGAGAGCACTCGGACCTCGAAGTCGGCGCGTTGTGCGAAGTCTCTATCGCCGCGGTGGTAGACGATCCGAAAGTTCCTGCTTCCCGTCGCCTCCATGCCTGCCGGTGCCGAGTTCGGGCTGGTGGCTCTCTGTGAAGGAATTGGGACGGGGGCTGGAATCGAGGTAGCTCGGCCTGCGCTGTCATCTTGACGGGGAGTAGGACGCCGGCGCTCCTGTGCCATTCTGCGTCCGGCGGCTTCCTGTTGCTCCAGGAATGCGGACTCCACTTCGGCTACCTGCTCCAAGACCGCGTCCTGTTGGCTCGAGGCCTCCTTCATACGGCTTGCCCCATCGCGGGCATCCCCATGTCTAGGGTGTGCCTTCGGTACCCGGCCATACAGATCGGCGGCCTTCTGGAGTTCACGCTCCATTTCCGCCAAGTGGGCCCTCTGAAAAAGAAGTTCTCCATCAGTCGGCGCCTGCAGTAGACCTTCATCGAGGGCCTGTGCCGCCGCGCCCCTCATCTCCAGCTTGATTGCCAGCTTTGCAAAAAGCAGGGTAGCGTTCGAGTCTTCTCGATTGAGACGTCTGGCTATGCCCGCAAGACCGATGGCCAGATGGAGGTCGTCTGCTTGCCTCGAGGCTTGCGCCGCATCCATGACCACCGATGCAATCGCGGCATCTCCGTCAGGGTGCTCGCCTGCATCGAGGCTCGAGAATGCAATGAATATTTCATCGTACTCCTTTGCCTCGAGCAGTGATCTTGCATCGGTAAGTGGCAATGGCGCGCCTGTTGCTGCCGCCGTCACGGGAGCTAGAAGAAGCAATGTCAACAAGACGCGCATTATAGGTAGCGTAACAAATAACGGTTCCCGAACCTATCGTTGCCAATTTGGATGCACCTATGTAATAGAAGCGGTTGCAAACCATGCTTCAGGCTTCATGACGAGCCCGGTAGAAAGAGCTAGATAGAGAAGGCTGACTAATGTCGATCCGATCGAGTCGACGTGCCGCTCTTCCATTGATAGTCCATGTCCACTAGGGCGGGGCAGCGTTGGTCCGGCCAACGCACGACGGACAATCGTCTCCACCAAGGCAATCCAACAAGAGGCTCAAAGAGGAGAATGAAATGATAATGACTCGCATCAAGGCCGGCTGTGTCTCTTTTTCATCGAGATGGGCTTTTCTTTTTCTGATCCCCGCGTTCGTTCTCTTGGCCGGGTGTCCTCGTGCCGAGGAGGAGGATGTCGTGGAACCAGAGCCGGTGGAGCCTCCCGTTGCCGAGGAGGGTGAGGGCCATCTTCAGCTCAGAACTCTCTATGCCGAGGGTGGTCCGGAGGCCGACGATGCGCGCTACTCGGTGGAGTCGGCGGACGGTGAGACCGTCAGCACTAGGAGTCGGCGTGCCAGCTTCGATCTGGAGGCCGGTACGTATCGAGTCACCGCCATGGTAGGAAACGCGGAGGCCACGGCCGAGGCACAGGTTCGTCCCGACGAGAGAACGGAGCTGGACCTCGTGTTGGAAGCGGGCGTTCTGGAGCTGGGGGCGGTTCTGGTGGAGGATGGTCCACCAGCGGAGGGTGCACGCTTCCAGATTCTTAGCACCGAAAAGGATATCCGTGGTGCGCGCGAGTCGATAGTGACCCGCACGAGAAGGACATCCTTCATTTTGCCGGAAGGGACCTATCTTGTGAGGGCGGACGAAGGGTTGGCATCCGCTGAAACCGAGGTGGAGATCAAGGCCGGCGATCGCACGGAGACAGCTATTGCTCTGGACGCCGGCTTGCTTCATGTCGCCGCGGTGGAGGAGGATGGCTCCGAGGTTTCCGAGCGTGTCCGTTGGACGATTCTCTCGGCGGAGGAAGACCTGCGAGGCCAGCGGGAGACGATCACTGGGCCCACCTCTAGAGACCAGTTCATTCTGTCTTCGGGCCAGTACCTGCTTCAAGCAAGGGCTGCCGATCGGACGGCTCAGAAGGATATCGAGATCAAGGCTGGAGAGCGCCTCGATGTCGAAATGACTCTTCCTTCCGCCGGTGAAGAGACCGCCGGCGACTGAAAGATTGAATCGCCAGCGCCGCATCGACCATAGAGTAGATGCGTTGGACGAGCGCGCCTGATCGGCTAGCCAAGGCCGTTTAGGCGCGCTTGTTCGAGGTGCAAGGTCCGATGCCGGGATCGTATCGATCTCGACCGGCTAGCCTCTCTCAATCTCCACCGATGTAATCTCGATTGCCTCGTTGGGCCTGTCGCGGGGGTCTCTTGGTGCTCGCGCTATGGCGTTCACCACGTCCATGCCCTCGACGACCTCTCCGAAGACGGCATGCCGGCCGTCGAGGTGTGGCGTGGGTCCCTCGGTAATGAAGAACTGGGAGCCGTTGGTGCCGGGGCCGGCATTCGCCATGGAGAGGATGCCGGGACGATCGTGCTTGAGTTCCGGCACTATTTCGTCGTCGAATTGGTACCCTGGCCCACCGGTTCCCCAATCGGGCCTGTCGGCTCGGGTCTTGGGATCTCCAACCTGCACCATGAAGTCCGGGATCACCCTGTGAAACTTCACGCCGGCGTACAAAGGCACCCCTTCCTTGGAGCTGCCGTCCAGCGGGTCGGTCCAGGGGATGGTTCCCTCGGCAAGACCAACGAAGTTCCCAACCGTGACCGGGGCTTCGTCGGCGAATAGCTTGACTCGGATATCACCCTTGGAGGTGTGGATTAGGGCGTGCATGGGGCCCTTGACCTCGGGCAGCATCGGGGGCTTCTTATTGACTGGAGTGCTCATGGACACCCCCATACCACGGGGAGGCATCGCTGTTAAGCGTTACGGTGGCTAGAACCCAGGACTGATTTCGGTCAGCTTTCGCCCCGCCTAATAACATGAGAAAGCTCGATGGGCATTCCGGTTCTTCGAACCGAGAAACAAAAGAGCCCAGCCGATTGGCTGGGCTCCAAAACCGCGTGCCTCGAGTCCGTGGCTGGAAGCCTACGACCCGATGCACGTCTTGATACTATTCAGGCTTGCCGTGAATCAGTCTTCTTCCGGCTCGTCACCGAGGATCGAGCTCCAGCTATAGCCGTCGATGCACCACTCTTCTCCATCGGCCACGGCCTCGTCCGCTAACGGATCCCACTCGGACAAGACCACGTCGTTGAACGTTCCGGAGAAGACCTCGCCGTCCTCTCCGAAAGCGGTCACCTCGATCTCACCCGAGGTTGCGAAGAAGTAGCCAATGAAGTTGCCTTCCGCGTCGAACCTATCGATGCCGAGGCACAGCCCACACATCGCATAGTTGGTGTCCTGCTCGATGGGATAGGTTCCCACACCTGTGAACACCGCGCCATAATTGAGGTACCACTCCAGGGTCAGCTGATCAACGGGCGGCTCTTCGGCGGAGAAAGCGAATAGCCTCACGACCACGAGCTCACCATCTTCCTCGTCCTCTAGGGCGTGGGAGTACTCGGCGACGGCCTGGAAACCATTGATGTCACAGTCACCTGGCTCGACCGGTTCCTCGCCACCATCATCACAGGCGGCTACTCCGCCTTCGACGAAGCATACATCCTCTCCGCAGGGCTCTTCGGTGGGCTGATAGACACAGGTGCCCTCCTCGCAGGTCCCGTCATCGTAGTTGACGGCGGTGTTGTTATCGCAATGGGCATCGGGAGGCGTCAGACAGGCGCCGCAGTTTATGGTGCCGTCACATCCATCGTCATGGACGCCGCACTCGACCTCGAGCGTGGCACAGGTCTCCGGAACACAGTCCTCTTCGCCACAGGCGGTTAGAAGAAGCCCAAGAGCAGCAACAAGCGCCAACGCAAATGTAATGGTAAATCTCATTTTCCCTCTCTCTTTGTGCTTTTGGACGCCTCGAGACGAGGCGTCGACAACTAGCGGTTTGGCATACTGTGGCCGTATTGGCCTCGAACCGGAGCGGTCTTGCCACTCTCGGATCAAAAAAGTCTAGCATTATTCGAAACTTTGTACAGCCCTTGGTGTAATGGATTAGCGGATGCACGAGGAAAGAAGAGAGAGGCAAGGAGAACGGGCTTGCCGTTGGGGGTGGCTTGGGCGGTGACCCGCAGCGATACTTCCGGACGGCACTTGGCAAATGGGCTCTCGAGTTGCTAAAGTGCATCCCTCGCCCAGCTCTAAAGAATGCACATCTTTTTGATAGGCGACTAAGATCATAATGAGCGCCAACCGCGAATTTCATGCAAGCTCGCCGAGGCCGGCCTCCCATGCCAAGCCCTGCAGGGACTCCCGAGTGCGCGGGCGAGGTTGCATTTCGACAGAGGCTCTGCCGGTGAACCAGAAGGGGCCATCGGCCAGGCCCATTATGGGCCGGTTGTGGCGCCGTTGTAGCCCCGCTGCGACGGTAGCCTTGATCCTCGTGCCTTTCCTGATGGCGGCATGTTCTTCGGACCTGGCGAGGTTCGAAGAGGGTCTAGGTGATACTAGCGCGAGGAGTATCCAGTACGACGACGTCAGGCTCTATGACGATGCCAGGTTCTATGACGACAGGCATATAGAGCATCCTCCGCTTCCGGATCACGCAAGTTTGAGCGGTAGGCTGAAGGCGTTCTTCTCGCCCCATGACTCTCTGCGCGCCACGGAGCTTGCCTTGATTGATGAGGTGATAGAGGCCCGCCGCGCCGACTCCCGCCATTTTTCGAGGGACGAGAACCCATACAGGATTCATTACGCCGTCTACAATCTGCGTGGCCACGATATCGTGGATGCTCTGATCCAAGCGCGGCGCGAGGGTGTCGAGGTGCGGGTGCTGGTGGACTCCGCCCAGATCGATCCCGTCAACAGGCCTTGGAATACGGCGTACGAGTACCTTGCAAGACATGGCTTCATCGTCGAGGAAAGCGACGACTGGCTCGATGAAGAAGAGAGAAGGGGAGCCGACGTGCTGGGAATCTCCGTCGAGGGATTGATGCACCTGAAGCTGCGCCTCTTCAAGACGCCCCAATTTCGACGTGCTCTTACAGGTAGCGGAAACCCAGGTGACAACATCTCCATCAACGATGACTCCCTGCTCCTGATAAACGACCCCGAGATCACCACGATTTACAGAAATGCCTGGCAGGCCATCTATCTTGGCCGAGAACTCAGGAACTGGTGGGAGTTTGGCGCGCCCGTGAATGTCATGTTCTCCTCGGCCCAGGGGATGTCGGCTGGAGGGCGTATCCTCAACTGGCTAGAGGAGGAAGATGAGCAGATCCTCCTCAAGGTCTTCTCTCTCCGTGATTTTGGTACGTGGGGCACATCGGAAACCTTGATATCGATTCTGGCACGCAAGGTTGAAGAAGGAGTTCCCGTGTACGTATTGACGGATATCAAGCAGTCCGGCGGTCCGGATGGGAACGAGCCGACCGTAAGGCGTCTGCGTGAGGCTGGTGTGCGCGTATACGAGGTGCTGAACTCCTCCAACGAGTTCGCCGCGATGCATCACAAGGCGGCCGTGCTCGGACGAACGAGGCTTCGGGTCATCGCCGGATCGGCGAACTGGAGCCGGTCCGCGCTGGGATTCCAGTACGGGGCTCCTCGAAACGTGGAAGACGTGATCTTCATCGACTCCCATGCCTTCGATGATGGCTATATCGGGCGAAGGTATCTTTCGAGTTGGCTCGACCTCTTGGAGCGTTATGCCCATCAGTCGGTGGAGCTGAATGGAGAGGCTCCCAGCCACGAAGTCTACGAGCTTCTGAGCACGCAGTCAGGATGGCCTACGCAGCCGGTCAGCTTCAGCGCCACAGCAGAGATAGACACAGACGAGCGTCTGTTCGTGGAGGGCGATCACTATGCCTTGGGTAGCTGGGGAGAGGATCATCCGGGGCTCCGGCTGACGACATCACAGTCCCATTACCCGCGCTGGTGGAGCATGGAGCCTGCCGGCATCCCCGTTGGCGCGTCGGTGAACTGGCGGCTCAAGGCGGCGTCGCCGGACGGAACCGGCGGTAGGCTCGAGCCTTGTGATCCGAGGACGGGGCTCGCCATGCCCGCTCCTTACTCCAAGGAGCCCGTCGACTGGTTCGCAAGCTGGTGCGAGGGGCAAAGCTGGACGACTACTGCGGATTGCGCGGAATACGAGATCTGCCTCGACACCGGCGTCTGTCAGTGCATGCCCATGACCTGCGCCGAGCTGGGCGTGGAGTGCGGCTTGCACGATGACGGCTGCGGCGGAACTGTAGACTGTGGAGACTGTGAGCTCGAGAGCTTTGTCGTTCTCGACGAAGCTCTGCGCGACGGTCAGCAGCCCTCTGGATTCAGCGCCGATGGCGTCTCTTGGGAGACCGCGGCCGGTGGATACGCCAGGTTCAGGGATGAGCAAGCCTTCATCGAGACACCGGTTTTGGACCTCTCCGAGTATGCTCACGTTTCTCTGGAGTTCGATGTCGCCAAGTGGGGCGAGGGCGAGAATGGGCCAATTACCGTCGAGGTATCCGATGATGGAGGTTCTACCTGGACGGCCACCGTCTTCGATTCTCCGACACCCACTAGCTCCAGCTACATGACGAGCGGTCCAACGCCGATCCATACGATCGGTGATGAAGTAGTGATTCGTTTCGTCAGGACCGCGAGCCCGTCGGAGAAGCGGCTTCGCAACTTGGTCCTAGTCGGCTACCGCTAGCTCCGTGGCGGCTTCGCCGCAAAATGCGTTCCGAAAAAGACCAAGCGCTTCGCTATCAAGCGAATCTTTTGGCGTCTATCCCGTAGCGTTTCATGATGCGCCTGAAGTTCGAGCGATCCACCTCGGCCAATCTCGCGCTTTCCGAGATGTTCCCTTTCGTCTTCTCCAGAATCGACTCGAGATACCGCTTCTCGAAGGCCGCCAGCGCAATCTCCTTGGCCTTGCCGTACGGGAGGCCAGAGAGCGGGGTGCCATCTTCCGAAAGGGCGGGCCCGCCATTCTCCGCGACATGCCGTGGTAGATGGTGAAGATCGATTGTCGCCTCTCGGCACAGGACCGAAGCGCGCTCGATGACGTTTTCAAGCTCCCGTACGTTTCCGGGCCAAGAATAGGAGCATAAGGCGGCCATGGTCTCCTGGGTGAAACCTTCGATTGTCTTTCTATCCCTTGTGGAGAAACGGCGAAGGAAGTGGTGGGCGAGCACCGGGATGTCGCTCGTTCTTTCTCGCAGGGGAGGCATGTCGATGGGGATCACGTTTAGCCGATAGAACAGATCCTTGCGAAAACGCCCCTCCCGGTATGTCCTTTCGAGATCCACATTGGTGGCGGCGACGATTCTGCCGTCGATTCGCTGATTGACGTTGCTCCCCACATGACGAACCTCGCCCTCCTCCAGGGCACGAAGGAGCTTGCCCTGTAGAGGTAGGGGTAGGTCGCCTATCTCGTCCAAGAAGAGCGTTCCGCCGTTGGCGGCCTCGAAGAGGCCTTTCTTATGCGTGGTGGCGCCGGTAAATGCTCCCTTGACGTGTCCGAAAAGCTCCGATTCCAGAAGTGGCTCGGGGACAGCGGAGCAATTGATCGCGATGAAAGGGCCTTCCTTTCGAGGACTTCGTTTGTGAAGGGCTCGAGCAACCAGCTCCTTGCCGGTGCCGCTTTCACCTTGGATGAGCACGGTGCTCGAGCTGTAGGCGACGCTGTCGATGACCTCGAAGACCTCCCGCATTCTAGGCGAGCGTCCAACCATCCCCTCGAAGGAGGTCTTGACCTCTATCGCTTCTTCCAGCTCTCTGTTGCGACGTTGTAGTCGGCAGCGCTCGACGGCGCGTCTGACGACGGCGACGACGTCGGTGACGTTGTCGAAGGGCTTGGTCAAGTAGTCGTAGGCTCCAAGCTTGATCGCCTGAACCGCGGTCTCGATCGTGGCATAGGCCGTAATCATCACGACCTCGGTATCCGGGCGCGACTTCTTGATTCTTGCCAAAAGATCCAATCCGTCCATATGGGGCATTCGTATGTCGACGAGCGCCACCTCCACGAGCTCTTCCTCAATCGCGGCGACCGCCTCGAGAGCGCTGTCGAGAGCCAGCACCTTTGCGCCGGCTCTCTTCAGAAGCTTCTCGAGGGCTCGCAGGACGATCGGCTCATCGTCGACCACAAGAATGCTCGGAGAAGGACCTACATCTTGAAGAGACAGGCTCCTTGGTGTGCTGCCGTTGGGTCTTGTCGTGTTGGAAGGCTCGTTCATGGCTTCTTCAGTTCAAAAAGACAAGACCTCATCCCTTGCTGCGCCCCCCTTGCGCGAATGATACCGACCGGCCGTGAGCATCCATCGAATCGTACATCAGTTGCTAGGTCATATCCACAAAGCTGTGAGCTTGATTAGGCGCCCGACTTGCTCGTGCACAAAGAAAGGCTCACCTTGCGGCTACGGGAATGGCGATCGCAGGGAATGTGCCTGAACCCGAGAGGCAAGAGGCATCTTGAGTGTCGCCCGCCTAGGGCCATGCCCCTGGTGCAACTCGCGCTCCGTATCGCCGTCCCCCATCGAGTCTGGAAAGAAGACGTACGTAGTGGATGCATGGCGGGCATGCCGCGGCAAAAGGGCACTTCTTCAGGCCACGCCTGCCATCACGCCCGTGAGGGATGCTCGCCAGCCATGGAGCCGAAGCGAAGCATCGTGGCACTCCTTGGAGCCATGAAGCATGAGGCGCACCTGGAAGCGAGTGCCTTGACCCTCGGTCGAATAGAGGCGCAGCTCTCCATCGTGGCGCATCATGATGTCACGGCTTATGGCGAGCCCAAGGCCGGTCCCCTCTCCAACGGGTTTTGTCGTGAAGAAAGGCTCGAAAATCCTATCCCGCATGTTCTTGGGGATGCCGGGGCCGTTATCCGCGATCTCCACGACCACTTGCTCGCCTTCTCGCCACCCCGCCACGCTGATGATCCCGGCCGGACCGCAGGCCTGGCCGGCGTTGATGATCAAGTTGGTGAGCACGCGCACCATGTCTCCTTCCGAGCAGATCACTGGGAGAGGATCCTCGAGGTGCGTCAAGATGCGTGTGCTCTTGAGGCTTGCCGATGCGATTCGAACGCTGTCGGCGGCTAGCATGCCGAGGTTTGCCGGTATAGCTTGGCCGGCCTTACGAGACAGGGCGCTGATGCCGGCGACCAGCTCCCTAATTCGCCTGCAGCCCTCCGTCGCATCGGAGATGCACTGCGGTGCGTCCTCGAGGGCCATTCTCGTAGTCTCCGAACTCGTCCAAGCCTTCAGCTCCTCCCCGGATAAGAGGCCGTCTTCGATCATCCGGATCCCTTCGGATAAGTCTTTGAGGTACTCGGATAGAGTATCTAGATTGGCTGACACATACGTGAGCGGGTTGTTGATGTCGTGAGCGACACCCGAAGTGAGGGCGCCAACAGCACAGAGCCTCTCTGCTTCCAGCATTCGCGCTCTTGCATCCTCGAGCTCGGCATCCAGCTTTTGTCCATTGCGACGAGCCTGCTCGAGCTCATCGATCGTGAGATCGGAAGA
>SKWY01000009.1 GCA_007128675.1 Deltaproteobacteria bacterium
AGCCGCCTTCAGGGCAGTGCCCACTGGACGACCCTCCGGCTTCTGGAACACCCCGGATGCCACACTGTCAGCCGCTGCCCTCTCGAAGAAAGGACGCCAGGCGGGAAGCCCGGAGCGATGAGCCAAAAGGTCCGAGATCGTGACGACGGCTTTCTTTCGCGATCCGTTCCGAGCATGTCGACCTAGACCAGAAGCTTCAGAAAACTCGGGGACGAGAGATGATACGGGCATCTCGAGAGAAATAGCGCCCTCGCCACACAGAGACATGGTGACCGCCGTGGTAGCCATCACCTTCGTGAGCGACGCCACATCGAACCAGGTCTCATGGGTCACTGGGAGAGCTTGTTCAGGAGGATGAATGCATGTAACCCCATGGGCGAAGCTATGCACCACCTTGCCTCCAAGCACCACGACGTATGCAGCCGCGGGCGTTGTGCCATCCGAGCAAGCCCTTTCCAGGCGCTCCACGACAAGCTCGATCGATCCCATCGCGAGAAGAATAACCCAGGTGACGCCAACCGTTTGTTAGTATCTTGAGTCTCCCCCTGTTTTATTGAAGAAGATTCGATATGCCTCTCATCCTTCCCCCGGCTCTTCGAAAGGGCGACATAGTACGAGTAGTGGCGCCCGCCGGTCCCTTCGACCCTGAAAAAATGGAGGCCGGCCTAGAGATTCTCCGGCAGAGGGGCCTGGAGCTCGTTCTGCGCCAGGACGTCTTTTCTCGTCATTGGTACATGGCCGGAGACGACGATCGTCGCCTATCGGAGCTTCAAGAAGCACTGGACGACCCCGACACTCGCGCCGTATGGGCAATACGGGGCGGCTACGGAACCATGAGGCTCTTGGCGCGTCTAGACCTTTCGCGCCTAACGATCAGTCCGAAGCTCCTGATAGGCTTCTCGGACTTCACCGCGGTTCACGCGGTCTCGAGCCTCGCGGGTCTTGCCTCAGTCCATGGACCAATGGTGGCTGGGCTTTCAAGCGCAACCCCCGAGGCACTAGAGAGGCTATGGAAGCTCCTATTCTCTCCAAGCACTCCCGAGCCCGTTGATTTCGAGCCCACCGTGATTCGCGGGGGCAGCTGCCACGGCAAGCTGCTCGGCGGGAACCTAAGCTTGTTGACGCGTCTGCTCGGCACTCCATTCCAGCCTAACCTGGACGGCGCCATCCTCCTTATCGAGGATGTGGGAGAAGCCCCTTACCGGCTCGACAGAATGCTCACACATCTCGAGCTTGCGGGCTCGAACCGGAGACTCACCGGGGTGGTTGTCGGCGAGATGACCGGTTGCGAAGTGAAGAACGCCGATCACGGTAGTATCGATGTCTTGGAGGAGAAGCTATCCCGCTGGAACGTTCCAGTGGTCGCTGGCCTTCCCATAGGACACGGGAAGATGAACCTTCCGATTCCCTTGGGCCTCGAAGCAGAGCTCGACTGCTGCTCGGGTCGACTCTCCTTCAAGGGGCCTCTCGTGACTCCCCGCTAGCCTATGGTGCTTGCCCGCCGAATAAAATAACCTCGCTCCTCATGGCGTCAATCTGTCCAGAATGCAAAGGCATCATCGGTCCAAACAAAGAGAGCTGCCAGTCATGCGGCGCCATTCTTTCGGCTGGGTTCGATGAGGTCGACGAAGCGGACGTCGATCGGGAAGATACCGACCCCGATGGACTCTTCTCTCATGAACACTTCGATACCAATCCCGGCGAAAGGGATGAGCACGAGACCGAAGGAGCTAGCGCATGGAGCAGCCAGCCTCGCCATAGCCATGTGAACCCTGTGTCCCCCGAGGGCTCGCAGCCGCGAGCTGGATCCTACAAGGGGGCTCGAAGAGAGCTGGGGAGGACCAAAGACGAGGAGGAAAGACCCTTTCCCCGCATTCCTTGGGGCTCCCTGATTCTCATTACCCTCTACCTCCTATCCGCCGGCTCCCTTCTCTTCTACGATTACTGGACCTCGGAGCATGCGGCCATCGATCGCCACATGCGATCGGCCGAGAGGCTACTAGGCCATCGGATGGGCAAGGGCTCTAGCACCCAGGAGCTCATCGAGGCCGCCGAGCACTATGTCGCAGCACTCGCAATCGAGCCTCATATGGAGCTTCCCCATAAGAGACTGGATGTCATCAAGAGACGCCTCGAGGAGAACGAAAGCTCCCTCCCCGAGGAGCTAGAGAAAAAACATGCCGCCCTTTCCGCACGGGTCCAGATGGAAAGAGCCCAAGCGAGAAGAGGCCTCTTCGCGGACATGCCCGTCAACCCCACCGATAGGTTTCGCCTTCGCGAGCAACGCAGTAAAGCGAAAAGGAACAGCTACATCTTCTTTGGTGGCCTCGTGGCTCTTCTCGGATGGATCTTCATAAGAGCCAGCAAGAACAAGCTATCGACACGGGAAACACGTGGACCGGTGGATGACGAGGACGACGGCAGGTTCATCTCCTGACGCCGCCCTCGACGGTTTGAGGCAGGCCTACTGCTCAACGGTCATCTTGCCGGCAAACTCCGAGCTGTACCCATCTGGATGATTGGATCCCAGTGCCTCCGCGGGAGCATCATCACCGCCTTGATGGCAGTACAGCCAGGGACCACCCTCCGCGAGCCTGAACCGATAGGCATAGTCATAGGCTCCTTCCTCGCCCGGAGCCGTCATCGTTCCCATGTACTCGTAGTCGTTGCCCAGCCGCTCGTTGAACTCCGAATCGAACCAGCTCCAATCGACTCCTTCACTTCTGGGATCGCTTCCCTCGGGTCCGAAACCCACCTGGGAGTCCAAGTCGCCTGACCGGTTGCCGCGAGTGGTTATGCCGTCATGGTAGACACGCCCAAACACCATCTCGGTCTCCTCTCCTGGCTCCACGCCGAGTGCGAAAGGATACTGAAGGTGGCAGTACTCCACGCTCTCGAGCTCCTCCTCGACGACCATGAGCACTCCCGCATGATCAGCGCTGTAACCATCCTCATGATTCGAGCCCGAACCGTCGACATGGTGGCAGTAACGCCACGGTCCTTCGGGAGCCAGCCTGAACCGATAGGCATAATGCCAGGTTCCTGCCGAATCCGGGGCATCGAAGCTAGCCGTATACTCGTAGTCGTTGCCCTTACGTTCGTTGAAATCCGCCGAGAGCCAGTTCCAGCTGGCTCCATCACCATCTCGTGGATCGCTGCCCTCTTCACCCAGACCTAACTCGGCCTCGATAACGCTCTGGTTCCCCTCGGCATCCGTTACTCCGCCATGGTAGACCCATCCAAAGACTGGGCCCAGGTTCTCTTCTCCCGGCTCGGCAATAATGCTCTCTGGGTACTGAAGATGGCAGTACTCCACAGGCTCCGGAGGCGGTGGCTCATCCTCGACGACCGTGAGCTTTCCAGCGTGCTCCGATGAGTATGGAACGGTGGAGCCACCAGCTTCGACGGAATGGCACAATGTCCATGGCCCTCCCTCCGCCAACCGAAACCGATAGGCGTAATCGTACGTACCTTCCTCGGAGGGCGAGTCGATGAAGCCGCGGTACTCGTAGTTGACAAGGTCGCCGACGTCGTTTGGCCTCCGGTCGTGGTACAGCGTGGAGAACCAGGTCCAATCTCCGCCATTGGCGACGGCTCCCTCTGGAGCAAAACCCACCTCCGCGACAATAGCGTCTCCATTGCCGTCGTGATCAGTGAGGCCACCGTGATGCACCCAGCCATAGATTGGCCCCACCTCGTCTTGATTGGGTTGTGCCTCGAGATGGAAAGGCCACTGGAGATGACAGTAATCGACGGGATTCGGCTCCTCCTCGTCGTCCTCGTGGTAGGTGAAGCCGCCTGAGAGCACCTCCTCGTGACCATCGGCCCAGCGCGCCGTAACATCGACGGCCCCCACCTCTTGTGCCGACGGTGTGTAGCACGAAGCTCTCGTCTCGGAGAGAACGAAGATGTCCGTGCATCCAGCAGCTCCGAAGAACACCATGAGACCATCCTCGAAGCCCTCTCCCCTGACCTCGACCCCAGTACCACCAGCGAGCTCTC
>SKWY01000051.1 GCA_007128675.1 Deltaproteobacteria bacterium
TCCAAGCTCTCCGGTCGAGTGGAGATCGTTCGTGGTCGTTACATGGAGAAGTTCGAGCTCGATCGCTTCGTCTTCAGGCCTACGAGAAGAGTCGCGGAAGAGCCGCTCTCCGAAAGGGCTCCAATGCTTGCGGACATCGATCTCGATCTCCGTGTGGCCAGTCTGGGGGCGATGGAGATAAGGGCCGATGCCGGTGCGTTCGCCTTGGACATGGTGCTCGACGCCGATCTAAGGGTCTTTGGAACGGCCGCCGAGCCGATTCTCGATGGTCGTGTGGAAGCCAGCCGTGGTGGCTTGACCTTTCCAAGGGCCAGGCTAGATGTTGCTCGGTCCAACATCGAGTTCGTCCCTCGGCCCGGGGAGGCCATCCGGCCACGAATCGATCTGCGTGCCGAGGGTGAGGTCTCGCCGGCCGGCACAGGAGAGCAGGGCCAGACTACTTATTTCGTTACTCTCGTGCTCGATGGTGACCTCGAGGAGATGCTCTTGGATCTCACGAGTGACCCTGCCCTCGACCGGTTGGAAATCCTTTCCGTTCTTGTCACGGGACGCCGGCCGGCGGACCATATGGCGGGAGCCGCTGGTACGCAGGCGGACGCGGCCATGGTCTTCGCGGGATCCCAGCTTGCCGAGCCTCTGACGCGTTTCGTGACGCAGCAGCTCGAGAGCCACCTGAATCTCGAGCTGGAGCTGTCGGCGGAGGTCTCGACCGCTGGCCTACTTCTAGTGGCCGGCAAGGAGGTCACCCGTCGTTTGAGATTCGAGTGGGCCTTCCAGCAGGGCTTCGCCGGAGATGCTCCCGCCAGCTCGGCGGCAAGGGCCCGCTATCTTCTCTCCGATCGAATCTTCTTGGAGGGAACCACGGAAGCGGCGGTGGGCCAAGGGGCGAGCAGCTTCGGATCTCGTGATGGCGCGCGCAGCCGCTTGGAGCTCAAGCTCCGTGTCTATGGAACCTGAACGTCGTGAACCTGAATCATCGAATCACTCTTCTGATAGTGGCCGCGACGCTCCTTTGTGGACAGATGCGCCTGGCTGCTGCTTCCGAGGCGGCCGAAGTGCTCCGGTTCGATGCCACGAATACGAGCAGCTGCAGCATTCCTGGTGAGCGCGGCGGCCAGATCGAGCTGTTGCTTCAAGGCCATGTTTGGCGAGGATGGCATTCGTTCTGTGACACCTTGGGCCGCTATGTGAGCCCGGGCCGGCCCCCGTGGACCGAAGTCAATGCCGAGGAGACACAGCGGCTGTTGCTCTCAACCGGTTTCTTCTCTCGGGCCGACTGCGGGATAGGGCCCGGCGGAATCTCGATGAGTTGCAGGGTCGTGCCCGAAAGGATCGTCTATGACGTCACTTTCGGTGGAGAGATTCCTGCGGCAGTGTTGGCCGAGGACATGCGCCGCAGGGTCTTTCTTCGGCCTGGAACTCTGTTGGGTGAGGAGGAAAGGGAGTCGATCGAACGGCAGCGCCGAAGACTAGAGGACTTCCTTCGCAGGGAAGGCTACTTCGGATCCGTAGTTCGCATTCGTCCAGAGGTCAGGAGTGGTGCTCAACCAAACGAGGCCGTGTGCCTTGCCGCCGAGGTGCGACCTGGACGGACAGTGACCCTGCGCCACGTGGAGGTTCATGGAGAACATCCACTAGAGCACGATGAGATAGTTGCTCGTTTGACGCACAACTGGCTGCTCTGGTGGTTTCCCGTTCGGTTCAGACCGATCCAGATGGAAGAGGATGTCGAGGACATCACACGCCTATTGAACGAACGAGGTTACCCCGAGGCGAGGGTCATCGGAGATTGGCGGCTGGATCTGCCCAACGAGGCAGTGGATGTGATTCTGCGCATAGACGCCGGACCGAGGGTCGTAATCGACTTCGAAGGCAATCGCCGAGTTCGAGATCGACATCTCTTGGATCTTATGACCTTCGAAGAGGCGGGCATTGTGGATCCGGTGGAGATGGAGGAGACGGCGGCGAGGATAAGGGAGCGCTATCAAGAGCAGGGGTACGACGAAACAAAAGTCGACGTGCGCTTCGAGGAGCCGGGTGACGGAACCTTGCGGGTGACCTTTGTCATAGACGAGGGCGATAGGCGTCATATCTCTAGGGTCGCCCTTCTCGGTAACGAACAGTACTCGGATCGTGAGCTTTTCGATCGCGTTACGCTGATGAGTCGACCTCGAGGATTGCTCGGCGGCGGTCGGTTCGTGGAGGCATGGGTCGAGGTGGATAGAAGAGCGATTCGAAGCTTCTATCGGGAGCGGGGTTATGGTGCCGCTTCGGTTTCGGCCGTGAAGAATGTCCTCGATGACGGCACCCTCGAGGTCGCTTTCGAGATATGGGAAGGCCCTAGACGTGTGGTTGGCGAAGTCCTTGTGACCGGGGTGCCAGAGGATGTCGATCTTTCCTCGTTACTCGGACGTCTTCGGTTGATCGAAGGGGCTCCCTTCGTGAGCGAGCACGTTGGGCATGACCACAGGGAGCTATTGGCCACCTTGGCTGCCCATGGGTATACGCGTGGAGATCTGAGAAGGGAGATGGATCCGCCGCCCCCGGACGCTGGAGGCATCGTTCCCATCAACTACGAGATCGACGCTGGGCCAAAGAGTCGTCTCGCCGGGATACTCGTCCGGGGTAACTTTCGCACCCGCACAAGGCTCATCGAGGATCAACTGGGGCTGTCTCCCGGAGACGATTTGGATCTGGTGGCCCTAGGTGTCGCGCGCCGCCGCCTGCGCTCTCTTGGACCATTCGCCTCGGTGGATCTCGTTCCCCTCGATGACTGGAGGGGCTTCGAGGAGACCTGGCTGCTGGTCGAACTGCAAGAACGAGACGTTCGTACCCTGGATGGTGTCTTCTCTTTCTCCACCGATGAGAGGTTTACCCTGGGAGCCGACTATCGTGATCACAACCTATTGGGACGCGCCATTCGCCTGGATCTTCGCCTCAGGCTTGGTCGCGTCTTTGGTGATGTGCACCCAGCTTTGGAGTTCTTGGGAACGACAGACAGCTTCGATGGCCAGCTTCGAGCCCCTACGCCTTTGGGGATGCCCTTCGATCTCGAGGGTACGACCTTCTACTTGCACGAGGACAAGCGAAGCCACCGTCAAGAGTACCTTTCGATGGGCATTGGAGCGGTTCGGGATCTGGGGCGCAGGCCCGATTGCAGCTGGTGCCCCTCGGTGATTGGTTCCTTTCGGTACGAGGTGGTCGCGGGGGTTTGGGAGAACAAGGAAGATGGCGGCGAAGATTGGCCTGAGCAGGAAGCACAAGATGATCTTGGCGCTGGGCGTGCGAACGTGGGCAGACTCGTACCAGCGCTCTCGTTCGATAAGAGAGACGCGTTCGTCGATCCAACCCAGGGTTACTCGGGCGATTTGCGTCTGGAACTCGCGCATTCCTCCTTGGCTCCCATAGGAGAAGGCTACAGCTTCTTGCGAATGGTGGGCAGCAGCCAGGTCTACTGGAGGGCGGGCACGCCCCTGCGGCGGCGCCTTAGAGGAGAGAGGTACCTAGGTGGTCCCGTGGTGATCGCTGGAGCCGTCAACTTCGGTGGAGCCTTACCTTATGGGGCCTCCGATAGCTTGCCAGAGGCGGAAGCTTTCTTCTACGGAGGTGACTATAGCGTAAGAGGCCTTTCCTCCCGCGCCTCTCGTCCTGGGGCGCCGTTTCTCTTCGTCGGCAACCTCGAGGCTCGCTGGTACCTCTTGGAGGGCTTTGGGTTCGGGGCATTGCAGGTCGCCGCCTTCGCCGATTATGGAACTGTCGCCAGGTCTTTCAACTCTCTTTTCGAAGAAAACACGGTCAGTGTCGGCCCCGCCGTTCGTTACGTGACTCCTGTTGGACCAATATCGCTTTCGTGGGGCGTTCCTATTGTCGTCCCCGAAAGAATCGAGGCTGACATGAGCGATCTCGCCAGGCGATGGGGAAAGCTGCACCTTTCATTTGGGTATGCCTTCTAGCCGCCATCTTTCTCTACCTGCTCTCAAGGTCCGAGCAGGAGACGCCA
>SKWY01000014.1 GCA_007128675.1 Deltaproteobacteria bacterium
CCCTCGAATGCGCACAGTGAACGGCTCTGTGAATGGGCCATCATCGGGAGCATCGAACATCACCACGTTCATCGGGCTGCTGGAGAAGCTACCGCTGACATCACCAGTCGCTATCGTGGTCTCAATACCCGCCTCGACGAGCAGAACCTCCCATGAATCGGGGCCAGTACCGGAAGCGCGGTCATCGAAGACGAGCTGGTAGAGCTGAACCTCGACATCGGCGTCGGGAGTCACCTCGAACTCGAAGTAGTTGTCGTCTTCATGCCACTGTGTCGTCGCGATGGCATCACCACCACCATTGCCGGCAAAGTAGGAGGTAGTGCCGCGAGGATGGGTAACAGGTCCGACCGTAACTCCCGGCTCCACAATCGCTGCTTCATTCGTCTCGCCGTCAAAGTCGAAGAAGGCAATGTCGTCGTACCCGATTACGGTTATGGATATGACCTGGACCGCGTCTGGCTCGACGTCATTGCTGGCGATGATCTCCACCTCATGCACGCCGATATCGTCCTCCAACGGGGTGCCAAACAGTTCACCGTTTTCCGCGTCGAAAGAAAGCCAATCGGGCAAGGCGGCCCCGTCCAAACCCGTGGCAACGAGGGAAGGCTCGGGCATGCCTTCGGCCTCTACCTCATACAGATATTCCTGACCCATGATCACCGTCGCCTCTGGCGTGCTCACGATGCTCGGAGGGATGGGAATATCGATGGCGGCGCCAATGCGCACGGCATCTATGTACCAGCCGGCTTCGTTGACGGAGCTGTCAGAACCCATGTCGAAGCGAAGCACGATCTGATCGAGCGGCGCGCCAGCAAGGCTCATTGCCAAATCGATGTGCACCATCTCCCAGCCATCGCTGGTGCCCCACCAGGCCTCCTCACCGGCGAGATTGGGCCTCCATTGCCCCATGGTGCCGCTATACGGAGGCGTGACGCTGTCTGGATCGAGCTCGACGAAGCTGATTCCACCGTCCGTGCTGATCTTCACATTGGCACCATCAAAGCCGCCGGACTCAATATGATACCAATGCGCGAACCGCAGGATCGGATCCTCCACATCGCTAAGGTCCATGACCGGCGTCAAGAGGCTGGATAGGGTGCTGTTGCTGTAGTCGCCATCGAGGTTGGTTCCGGCAAGATGCTCACCCTCATAGGCGGCCTCGGGCCCGTCTTCATAGGCGGGCTCGCCAAACTCCCAGTCACCGCTGTCATCGACGAACCAACCAACGGGTATCTCCTCGCCGAAGTCCTCGAAGATAGGCTCGACCGACAGATCGACGGCCTCTGGAACAGGCACGGTTATCGTGAACACCTGCACCGCTTCGGGCTCGACCTGATTGGATGCCACTATGGTGATCTCTTCGGTCTCGCCAAGATTGAGCCTACCAGGCGTGCCGAAGATGAGCTGCTCCTCGGCATCGTATGAGAGCCAAGCCGGCAGCCCGTCGACCTCCATCTCGGGCGCCGGCGAACCGGTCACCTCGATGACGTAGACATACTCCACATCGGCGTTGGCGCTCGTGCTCGGCGTGCTCGTGATGGCGGGAGCCTCGGGAGGCTCGGCGATCACGGTGATGACTACCTCCTGCACCGCATCACGTCCAACACCGTTGGTAGCGACTATTTCCACCACGAACTCTTCACCGACGAGGCCGGCATCGGGGGCACCCGAAAGAATGCCGGTCGCGGGATCGAAATCCAGCCAAGCGGGAAGCGGTTCATCATCAAGGCCAGAGGCCGACAGTACTGGCTCGGGCTGACCTGCCGCCTCCACCTCGTAGGTGTAGAGAACGTCTGGCGAAGCGTAGATTTCGGGCGTGCTAAGAATTCTCGGCACTCGAGGCAGCTCCGAAGCCGCACCGATGCCGACCGCATCCACGAACCAACCTGCTCTATTGCCGATCGAATCCGAACCAACGTCGAAGCGAATCACGACGCGATCGACGGGGGCGCCGTCGAGGCTGGCCGAAAGATCGATCTCGACGACATCCCAGCTGTCCCCAGTGCCGAACCAAGCCTCTTCATCGGCCAGATGAGGCACCGTGGAGCGCATGGTACCGGTGTACGGAGGCATGACACTATCCGAAACAAGCTCCTCGAAGCTGGCTCCGCCGTCGGTGCTGATCTTCACATTGGCCCCATCCCAGCCTCCGCCTTCGAAGATGTACCAATGCGCGAACCTAAGCATCGCACCGTCGACTCCGGTTAGATCCAGCACCGGGGAGAGCATGCTGGAGAGCATGTTGTCACTGTAATTCTCATCAAGCTTCGTGGCTGCGAGATAGGAGCCCTCGTAAGCCTCCGCCGGCCCCGTCGTGGGCTCACCGAACTCCCAGTCACCAATCGCCGACCAACCGGCGGGGATCTCGGGACCAAAGCTCTCCTCGAGTGGCTCTTCCGCGAGCGATAGAGGCTCTGGACCATCGACGGTAATCGAGAACACCTGCTCGGCCGCGGGCGAAACCCCACTTGTGGCCGTGACGGTGATCTCGCCCGACTCACCGACGGAGAAGAGGTCAGGCGTGCCAAGGATGGTGCTGGTCTCCTCGTCGAAGAGCAGCCATGCCGGAAGGCCGCTCACGGCGACCGTGGGCTCGGGGGATCCCGTAACCTCTATTACATACTCGTACTCGACGCCGACCTCTGCGCCGGCATCCGGTGTGCTGACAATCTCTGGAGCCTCGATCGGATCCTCGATGACCGTAAGGATGAAGGCCTGAATCGCATCGGGCTCTATGCCGTTGCTGGCTACAATTTCTATCTCGTGCTCTCCGAGATCCTCGATAGCCGGGGTTCCATCCAAGATGCCCGTCGTGTCGTCGAAAGACAGCCAGCCCGGAAGGGGATCGCCGTCGGGACCGCTTGCCGAAAGCGTCGGGACCGGCAAGCCGCCAGCCACCACCTCGTAGCTATAGGTTTCACCAACGGACGCGAAGGGTACGGGAGTGCTCAGTATGCTCGGGGCGCCGGGAAGAACGGCGGCCGCACCGATACGAACCGCGTCTAGATACCATCCCGTGAACTCGGTCCATCCATCCGACTTGAAGCGGAACGCAAGAATGACGTTGTCGAGATCCGCACCTTGGAGATTGGCCGAGAGATCGATGATGACCGGCCGCCATCCCTCCTCGCTGTTTCGAGCACTCCACCATCGCGTACCATCGATGGTCCGGTCGTACCGGGATTCGACTGGAGAGATCGACTCCTCCAGAATGACCGTCCAGGTCTCCCCACCATCGGCGCTGATTACGGCCTGCCCGCCATCCCATCCGGCCTCGATGTCATACCAGTGATGGAAGCGGAGTTGTGGCAGCTCGACGTTTGTAAGATCCAGCAAGGGAGTAACGAGCCAAGAGTCATCATTCGACGGATAGTTGCCGTCCAGAATGGTACCCGCAACATGGTCGCCCTCATGAGCCGAATCGGGACCTTCGACCGGTTCACCAAACTGCCACGAGCCAACGGCCGACCATCCCTCTGGAACCTCGGCGCCGAAGTCCTCGATTATGGGAGCGACGGAAAGGTCCACAGCGGGAGCGGCCTCCACCGTGATCGTGAAAATCTCCTCGGCATCGGGCTCGATATCGTTGGAAACGGTGATCGTGATCTCTTCAGTCTCGCCAATATCGAAAACCGTCGGAGTGCCAGCGATTGTAGACGCGCCGTCGAACTCGAGCCAAACCGGAAGCGAGTCGACGGTGATCTCCGGAAGAGGATAGCCCGTCGCGTCGATCTCGTAGATGTACTCAATCGCAACCACGGCGGTGTCTGGCGCGGTGCTGCTCAAAATCGGAGCCGTCTCCTCGGCCGTCACCTCAATATCGAAGGTCTGCTCATCGCTTCCCTCCGAGTTGGTCGCGGTCACGGTGACCTCATGAACTCCCACGTCCGCGAACCCGGGAATGCCCGAAAGGAGGCCCGTTGTCTCATCAACGGATAGCCAATCGGCGCCGCTGACGGAAAAGAGCGGAAGCGGAAATCCCGTCGCCGTCACCTGA